>JBEDIY010000117.1:0-48408 GCA_041173245.1 Bacteroidota bacterium
CCTTTATTCATTAAAAGTAATTGGAGAAGCCTTGAAAACCGATCTTTCTGAATACGTCAAAAAATCTGATACCAAGCCCTATGAATTTAATCTAACCCTTAAAATCACAGATATGAATCAATTTTTTAATGACTTAAAAGTTTTAGTAAAAACCCATTGGAAAACAATCTTCCTGATTGTTTTGGTAATTTGGCTTATCACAAGTTATGATGATATTAAAGCAGGTATCATGGACGCTTGGAGTGGAAAGTAAGTTTTTATTTGGTGTTTAAATGAGCCAGTTTTGACTTCAATACTTCAAAATGATGTGATGTATGAAAGGAAGTGAAGCTAGCGAGTTCTCCAAATGATATTTTTCCTAAGATCGGGTGAGGTAACCTGTAACTATTTAACTCAAATGAAGTATGGTTATTTAATTTATTGATAAACGATTTATTCAATGACGCATATTTTTGAATCAAACGATCTTTTTCAGTATGTGAAACTGGTTTTGGGATATACTTTGTTGGAGCTTTTGCGCCGCCTTCCAATGCATTTTTATATAACTGTCTGAGATCTTCAAAAGAACGACTCTCCTTTATATTGATACCAAACACTAAACGTAAAATTGGTTTTGGTAATGTAAAGCCAATATTCACTATTTGAAGTACTTTGATTAAGTGGACTAAATCTTGACCCGCCGACCATTTATTATTTATATTAACTTCAAATTCATCTTTATTTAAACCCTTCACTAGTTCAATAAATTGAGCTGCACTATCATCAAGCGATTGTATTAAGGTTGTTTTGTCCATCGTTCATTTTTTTTAATGAGTTGATATGTTTATTTAGGCTTACCGAAAATAAAAAAATTATTATCAATTTAACAGCTTTATCATGTATTTATACGCTGATGGTAATTTGTCGAATTTTTGTTTGTAAATTTGAATATGAAAGTTCAAGAAGTTAAATATCTATCTGATTACAACATTAGCGTCAAATTTGACGATGGCGTGTCTGGAACTGTTCAATTAAATGATTTGGTTGAAAAGGGAATTTTCAAGGTCCTTCAAGATAAAAACCAATTTGCAAAGGTTTACACAAATGGTCACTCAATAGCTTGGTCAAACGAACTTGAAATTGATGCTACTACTATTTATTCAGAATTAACAGGGAAACATTTTGGAGCGATTATAAGTCCAAAATTGTCCCATGCCTCAAATTAGTTATTTTCTAGGCGTTATTATTCGCATGTTTTATAGGGATCACAATCCTCCTCACTTCCATGCAGTGTATGCTAATTTCGAAGGCATTATTGATATTGAAAAAAATGAAATCATTGGCGGAGAACTTCCTATTAGAGTTTTAGGAATAGTAACAGAATGGTCAGCAATTCATAAAACCGAATTAATGGTTAATTGGGAGAGAGCCCGACAACAAGAAAGCCTTAATGATATCGCCCCGCTTGTATAATCATGTTTTTTTCAGATATTTTGTATTTTTAGAAATACAATTATTTTATATGGCAATCAAGAAAAGCTGGCTTGATAAATTAAATGAAAATAAAGAGCCAAAAATTAAAAGAATTGGTATTGACTTTGCTGATATTCCAGCAGGTAGCAATATGTTTATCGCTACGCCAAAACTGATAGATCAGTATATTAATGAAATAGGTGTTGGCAAGCGCATAGATTTAAAAACAATGCGAAAAGACCTTGCGATAGAGCATAATGCTGATTATACTTGTCCTGTAACTACTGGTATTTTTTTGCGAATTGTGGCAGAAGCTAATTATGAAAAGTTGCAACAAGGCAAACATTTGGAGGAAATCACACCTTTTTGGAGAGTGATTGAACCAAATAGTCCATTAGCCAAGAAACTCACATTTGGACAAGTTTTTTTACTAGAACAAATTGAAAAAGAAAGTAGAAACTGAAATTTTTTGATCGTTATGTAGTCTAATTAATTTATGTATTTTTGGTAAAACAAGATTTGATGAAAACGCCATTTAACAAATATCTTTACATTGGATTTTTACTTTTAGGTCTCTTTCAAGCATTTTTTTCAAAAGACTATATGCAAGCAGCAGCGTCTCTTGGAATTGGAATGGCCTTTGATCCATTCGATCCAGAGCAAAAATGGAATGAAAGACCTACTTGGCAAAAAGCTGTGTTGATCATTCACCTCGCTTTTGTTGCAGCCATGTTTGGACTTGGCATCGGATTAAATGACAAATAAATTTTTATATAATGAATAAAATATCTCAATTTGTTAATAAGTACCGCAACGAAATTATTGTTGGTGTAATTGTATTTCTATTTTTGATTTTCAGAGATGTAATTAAGTCTTTCCTGTAAATCAAAATGAAAATTTCAGCCTTTTTCATTTTATCTCTATTTTATATAAGCACTTATGGGCAGGTGGGTCCAATAAGGAATTGGATTGACACAGAAGTTAAGTACTCCTTTGCTAACCAAAAAGATGTGATATTTACGCATAGCTTACCCAAAGGAGGTGGTCTATACTATTTGAAAGGCATAAAATATAGTCATGTCGTATTTTGGACGCGTATACAAAATCAAACATCCGCACCGATTAAATTACAGCTTACGTTTCCTGATATCACTTTTTTACAATCTCCAGATGCTCATATCAAAATACTACTTCCTAAAGACACAATGAGTCGTGAAAAAGAACAGTTATTCAACTATGGACTAACTGGTTTAGAATTTCTTTTAAATGATAACACGAAGCAGGTAAAATCTTTGAAAAAAACGATTGATCCTAAAAAGGACTATTATTTTTATATTCCTGTATTTATGCACGAAATTAATGGGTCTGCACGCGCATCAATAGTATTAAAAGGCGAAAAATTATTTTATAAAATTTCAATAGGAAAAGATACTGCATTTATACCTTGCGGAAGTTTAGTTGCAGAAAGCAAAAAATTGAAATGATTCTTATATGAAAAAAATAGATTTTATTTGTTCTATTAATATTTACAAGCGTATTTTAATCCCACCATTAATTACAAATCCATCAACAGGAGCATAAATATCTCTGAAAATAGGATCCTGTATGGTGCCTGTAAACACTTTATCAAATTTTGACTGTCTTGTGTCTGTAAAGTTTTCAAAATTGATAAACACGGACCATTTTTCCCAAAGTTTTTCTGCCATAAAACCTGTTATCCAATAAGACTTTCCAAAACTACCATCACTTAAACGTTGCTTGCTAAAATAATAAGCTTCTAGTCCCAATTTTAGTTTGTCTTCAATCTCATACATCAATACATTGTTTAAACGGTGTCGTGCAGTGAGTGGCAACCACTGCTTTACATTATCAAAATTCGTATTTGCGTTGGTATATGTGTATCCTACAAACAATTTAAAGTCGGCGTAGGTAAGTCTTATATTAGTTTCCATGCCTTTGGTATCGATACTTCCGTTTGCATTTTCAAACGCCAAATTAAATCCAGCTGTATTGTTTAACACGAGCGGACGAGCTAGATGGGTATAAAAAAATAGTTGGTTAAAGCTAAAGCCTAGTTCGCCAATATTTGTTTTATAATTAATGTCCCAATTCAAGCCTTTTGACCTTTCGTTTCTCGCATTAATCATATCAATAGGTGAGATATTTCTAAATTGTCTTCTTTCGGCATCCTCTGTAAAAATAGTAGGTGGTTTATAGCCATAGCCACCGCCAATTCGGGTAGTTAACTTAGGCGAAATTTTAAACATCGTTGAAATACGCGGAAGTAATTCAAAACCAAATTCGTTTATGTAATCTCCCCTGAGTCCGGTTTCGATTGTAATATTTTCATGAACACTCCAAGCATTTTGTATAAAAACACCAAATGTGTTTAAATTATAATCACGTTTACGATCTATACTGTTTGGCACTTCTGTTAAGTTTTCTGTAACCAAATTTGTACCAAGCACCCAGTCCGAATTGGATCCATTTTTATTCCAGGTTAACTCAGAAAAAGAAGATTGTTGTAATGCATCAAAAAAATAATTTGGAATGATTAGCGCTCTATTAAATCTGCTAAAACTATTTTTAAATTGAATGTTGCTACTTTCTGTTAAACGGTGCTTGACGCCAAATTGAGTGGTAAATCTCTTTGTATCATTTTTTTCAAAAAACCCAATACCATTATTATTAATGTAGTTCATGCTACCACCCGTTCTATTTTCTGAAATATAAGTGACACCTAGATCGGCGGTTGTTTTATTCGCATATAAAAAAAGCCGGGGGTTGATGGTATAACGTTCAAACTTTGGTATCGCCGTAAGTCCAATTGCTGCTGGATCAAAAGCGCGGTTACTATTTCTCGAAGTAAAAATCGTGAGTCCAATTTTTCCATATTTTTCACTATAAAAGCCACTAAGGTCTAAACCACCCGCAGTGGTTACATTGGATAAAAAATTAAGCGCTCTATTGTCAGTGGGCGTTTTAGATACAAGATTTACTAGACCCGCAATAGCACCTCCTCCAAATAATGTAGATGCTGCACCTTTAATAACCTCCACTTGTTTTAAATCTAGCGGGGCAATTTGTAAAAGAGAAAGGCTTGATGCAAATCCACCATACATGGGATATCCATCTCTAAGTAACTGCGTGTATCGTCCATCTAGTCCCTGAATGCGGATACCGGCATTGAAAGAAGTTGCGGATGTTTGTTGCGTTTGAATACCCGTACTCTCGTTTAGTAGCATTCTAATATCACCAGGTTTCATATTGCCCTTTTCAGTAAGTTCTTCACCAGAAATTACCTCTGTTCTTGTAGGTGTATTGGCAATGGTTCTACTAATACGCGTAGCAGTTACTATAACTTCTTCCTCCTCTTCTTCTTCATTTTCCTCCATTAAAATGGTTATTATTGAATCAGTAGTCAAAGGCGTTGTAATACTTATCGTTTTATCTACAAAACCAACGTAGGAAATAGACAGGCTATATGTTCTGTTGGGTACTTTTTCAAAAATGATAACACCTAAGCTATCGGCGATAACTATTTGTTTTAAGGGCATTAATTTTGCAGTAGCAGCAGATAGTGGTTCTTTTGTATTTGAATTTTGAACTAATATTTTAATCGTTGTTTGAGCAACTACATCATAAGATCCAAGTATCATTAATAGCGCTACAAAAATTATATGCTTCATAACTATGAAATATTGATGAGGTTATATTTTTATTATAACTTAACCGCAAAGATATTCGAATACTAAACTAATTAGCTGTATCTTTTTTCCTATTTTCATTCAAAATATTTTATGTCTAGACCAAGTGCATCTGAATATGGTAGTTTCTACCAAACTTACATTAACTATACAAGTGGTAAAGACTACGCCATTTTAGTTCAACAATACAACGAACGAATTATTGCGTTTTGGGACGCCATTCCGACAGAAAAAATCAATTACGCTTATGCACCGGGTAAATGGACAATTAAGCAAATGTTCCAACACGTAATTGATACCGAACGCATATTTGCTTACAGGGCACTTGCAATTTCTAGAAAAGAAAAAACACCTATTCCAGGATTCGACGAAAACGAATATGCCAATAATGCAACAGCGGCCAATAGGAATTGGAAAGATATGTTAGTAGAATGGAGGGTGGTAAGGCAATCAACCAATCTTTTATATGCATCATTTACAGACGATCAAATGAAAAGCTTGGGTACCGCAAGCGACAAAACTATTTCTGTAAATGCATTAGGGTTTATCATTTTTGGCCATTCTTTACACCATTTGCATATACTAAAAGAACGTTACAGTATTTAGCCTCAAATTTTACAAATTGATACAAAATACTTATCTTGAATTAGGTCACTAATTATTAATATCTAAAAACAAGACTTTGAAAAAATTATTATTGCTTTGTGTGATTGCTGGCCTAGTATCATGCAATTCTAAAAACGACAAAAACGCCGAATTAAGTAAAAAAAATGTTGACTTTTACTCTAATATTTGGGAAGTAGCTGTTAATGAAGGCCGTGTAAATATTTTAGATTCAGCTTATGTAGACGATGCTGTGCTACATACTGTTCCTGAAATTAAAGGGAAAGCCAATGCTAAAGCATACTATGAAAATTATGTAGTAGGTTTTTCCGAAAGACAATTTACAATTAAAGAAATTTTTGCTGATGGAGATAAGTTGGTAAAATATTGGCAGTTTAAAGGTAAACACACTGGAACATTTTTTGGAATTCCTGCAACCGGTAAAAGTGTTGATGTAATTGGTTGTACGATTGTTAAAATGAAAGATGGTAAAATTGCAGAAGAGCAAGATTTTATGGATAATCTTGAATTTATGCAGCAGATTGGATTAATTCCAAGATAGTATATACGTAAAAGACATTTTAGAAAAAGCTATCAGTCATGATGGCTTTTTCTTTTTAATAATCTAGTTTTTGTTGAGTAGCTTATGTGAGCCATCACAGTTCGGCATTCTTTTTGAAAGACCACAGGTACAATCTGTAATACCAATGCCAGCTATAATTCTATCTCTATATTTTTCAATACGCGTCACCCTTGTTTCTGATTGTTTGGCACCTGAAAAATCTATTGTTTTAAAACTACCACTGCAATTTCAACCAAACTTTCGTTTTCAATCATTTTATAATTTTTACTACTATATATATATTTTGAAATACGCTCTATAAAAGGGGTTGAAGACAATCGGTTAGGCGTTGAAAGTATAATAGTACTACCATTATTTATAAATTTTTCAACCAGCAAAACTAATTTATTATGAGCAGCTGGTTCATAATTGGTATCACTCAATAAAATAGTGTCTGCAGTTGTGTGTTCAGGTATATGATTCCAATCTAAAATTATTGCGCTAACGTTTGTTACATTTAAATGTACTATGTTTTTATTAGCAAGTATCACCGCCTCACTTGCATAATCGGATATAGTAATGTTGGCGGCCTTTTTTGCTATTGAAAATGAAGGAACTCCAATACCAGCACCTATTTCTAGTATATTCTTTTTTTCTATCCAATGTGGTTCTTCTTGTAAAAAAGTAACCATTGCTTTTGAGGAGGCCCATATTTTTGCCCAAAAGGGAAAGGCCAAATTTGGTTCTTGTATCTTTAATTTCTCGTATTCTGATTTAATAGCTTCAGTATCTGGTATCCATAAAGCAACTTCTGGACTTAATTGTTCAAGAATTAGTGGATACACGTTAATTAATTATTTATTAAATTTTCATACAAAGCGTTCACCGTTTTTCTAATAACATTATTGTAACCACTAGTTTCTCCGGGATGACATCCGTTGCTAATTACTACAATTCCATATTTTTTTTGCGGATTAAAAAACATAGCACTAAATAGCCCATAGGCAGAACCCGTATGTCCTATCATTTTTTTTCCATCAATGATAGATCCTGGCGTTTCTAATGCAAAACCATAAGGCTCTATATCTGAAACAGCAGTTTGCATGAGTTTCGAACTCTTTTTTGAAATAATTCTAACCCCATTATATTTCCCATAATTGGTATGCATCATCATATATGTAGCTAAATCTTGTGCGGATATTTTCATACCACCAGTAGGTGAAAAAATAGGGGTGCTATAACCCATTTGATAAGCAGCTACCTCTGTAGTTCTTGGTGCATAGGCATTTGGGGACACTACAAATTTTGCTGCATTTGGTTGATATTCATAAATTGTCGCAAATTTAGACTTGTCTAATCCGTTTACATAGTAGCCACCATATAATTGCAGTGGCTTCAAAATGTGATTTTGAATATAGGCATCAAATCTTTCGCCACTTACTTTTTCAATGATTGTTCCAATCATATTAAAATTGAGGTTACAATATGCATAGCCTTTACTGGGCTCGTAATTATTGTAACACTTTTCCCAATTTGCAGATGTTGCAGGATTAATAGAATCGAGAAAAAAATAACCTTGACTATCATTAATAGATGAAAGGTGTGATAGCATAAGTCTTAATGTAATAACCGTTTCTGGAAATTTAGGGTTACGCACTTTAAATCCAACTAGTTCACTAACATCTTGATCCAATGAAAGTTTTTTAGCTTCCACTAGTTGCATAATTGCAGTTGCAGAAAATGATTTTGAGATAGAAGCGATTCTAAAAATATTTTCGTTATTAAGTGGGGTATTGGTTTCAGCGTCTTTTAAACCAAAGGATTGGGTGTAAATTATTTTATTATTTTTTACAACCGCTACCGATAAGCCCATTACAGGATTCTCTTTCATGATTTGGTGAATAGCAACCTCTGCTTTATTTTCTTGGGCAATACTTGTATTTGGCAATAATAGCATGGCTGTAACAACACCTTTTAATATCCACTGAATTAAATTTCTCATGGTTGTAAATTTTAATAAATATATTCAATTGTTAAGAATTACATTAATCGAAAGGTCTATAATTCTGAAAATCAAGCAGTTAATATAGTTATTTTGCTTTATTCATTATTAATCGTAATATTGCGATTAATATGGGAGCCAGTAAAATCATCAATTATTCAGAGGCCGAGCTGCAAATAGCAAAATTTGCAAAAGCTTTATCACATCCTGCACGAGTTGCCATCTTGCAACTATTAATTCAAAAGCAGTCTTGTATTTGTGGTGATATTGTGGATGAATTACCCATTGCGCAATCTACCGTATCGCAACATTTGAAAGAATTAAAACAAGCCGGCCTCATTAAAGGAAATATCGATGGCGCTTCCATTTGCTATTGTGTAGATACAGAAGTATTGCAAAATGCCAAGGATATTTTGAATCAGTTATTGTCACCTATTAGTCTTACCCCAACAACTTGTTGTTAAACTAAATAATAATCAAATGCAAACAGACGAACAACTTAAAGAAATTGTAAAAAATAAATACAGTGAAATAGCATTACAAGACAAAGAAACAAATATGTCTTCTTGTTGCGGTGCTGGCGGCTGTTCTACCGAAGTGTATAACATTATGTCTGAAGATTATACCACACTTGGAGGCTATACAGCAGACGCTGATTTAGGTCTTGGTTGTGGCCTTCCTACACAATTTGCGCGCATTAAAAAAGGCGACCTTGTAATTGATTTAGGTAGTGGCGCTGGTAACGATTGTTTTATTGCTAGACATGAAACCGGTGAAACAGGTAAAGTAATTGGCATTGATTTTACACCAGCAATGATTAATAAGGCACGGGCCAATGCCGAGGCGCGTGGATTTAACAATGTAGAATTTAGACAGGGTGATATTGAAAATATGCCCATCACTTCTAATGTAGCAGATGTTATTGTAAGTAACTGCGTATTAAACTTAGTACCTAATAAACATGGCGTATTTGCAGAAATGTTTAGGGTATTAAAACCTGGCGGTCATTTTAGTATTAGTGATGTAGTACTTGTAGGCGCCTTACCAGAAGGTTTACGAAAAGATGCTGAAATGTATGCTGGATGTGTATCTGGAGCGATTCAAAAAAATGTTTATCTCGAATTAATACATGCTAATGGTTTTGAAAATGTGACCATTCAAAAAGAAAAAGCTATTGTAATACCGGATGATATTTTAGTAAACTATTTATCAGCTGCCGAAATAGATGCATTTAAATCAGGTAGTACAGGCATTATGAGTATCACCGTATTTGCGCAAAAACCATTAGATAATAAAACAGCTTGTGTGCCAGGTGGCGGCTGTTGTTAATAATTGCATAGATGAAAAATATTTTAGTATTGTGTACCGGCAATAGTTGCCGAAGTCAAATAGCACATGGTTATTTAAAAACATTTGCTGCTGATAAAGCCAATGTTTATAGTGCCGGCGTAGAAACCCATGGTGTAAATCCAAGGGCCATTCAAACCATGAAAGAGGATGGTATTGATATTTCTAGCCATACCTCAAATAACGTCTTAGAATATACAGATGTTGATTTTGATTTTGTGATTACGGTTTGTGATCACGCCAAAGAAGTATGTCCATATTATCCAAGTAATGCTCAAAAATTTCATTATAATTTTCCGGATCCAGCAAAAGCAAGCGGTACCGAAGATGAAATTGATAGATCTTTTGTAGAAGTGCGTGAGATGATTAAAAAATACTGTTTAGAGTTTGTAAAAGAAAATTTATGAGTGGTCTTACAGCCTTAGTTATTGGGGCTACAGGTGCAACAGGTACCGAACTTGTAAATCAACTAATTAAAGACAACCAATATACTAGCGTGGTTGTGTTTTCTAGAAGACCCTTATTAATTTCTCATGCTACATTAACAGTGCATATTGTTGATTTTGAAAACCCACAATCTTGGGCACATTTGGTAAAAGGTGATGTACTATTTTCGGCGCTTGCTACTACGCTTAAACAGGCGGGAAGCCAAAAAGAGCAGTACAAAATTGATTATACCTATCAATACCAAACTGCTGCTTCAGCTGCGGCTAACGGTGTAGCAAATTATGTGTTGGTATCTGCTATGGGCGCTAACGCAAGCTCTTGGCTATTTTACCCCCGCATTAAAGGAGAGCTCGATAACGCAGTTGCTGCATTACCTTTTAAGCAGATACATATATTTAGACCCGGATTTTTACTTAGGCAGGCAGATAAAATAAGGCCTATGGAAAAATTAGGTATTGCCATCATTGACTTTTTTAATAAGTTAGGTTTATTTAAAAGCCAAAAGCCGTTACCAGTAGACGTACTCGCGCACAAAATGCGTTCGGTATTATTAAATCCGTCTGCCCAACAATTTCAAGTCTATTCTTTGGATTCAATATTTGATTTGTAGTATCTTACTATTTCAAATACTTCCTGTCATGAAAAAATTTGTTACGGTTATTATTGCTTTTGTATTATTTATAAGTACTAGCCTTGCGCAAGTATTATCACCCCTTGTTACAGGATCTAAAAATTTAGATCCCGTTAAACTTGCGCAGATTGATACCTTACTTAACAGTTATGTTAAAAATAACTGGTTGATAGGTGCTTCAACTATTATTGTTAAAGACAATCAAGTAGTTTATTACAAAGGACATGGTTTTGCAGATAGGGCTTCAAAAAAACCAATGGACCCAAACTCTATTTTCAGAATCATGAGTCAAACAAAGGCTATTACTAGTTTGGCAGTATTACAATTATTTGAAAATGGAAAACTTAATTTAGATCAAGCAGTAGGTGATTTTATACCAACTTTTTATAAGCAATCTGTTTTAAAAGAGTTTAATGCAGCAGATACAAGCTATACAACGGTTCCATCAAAAAGAAATATTACCATTCGAGATTTATTAACTCACTCTTCTGGTATTGATTATGCTGCTATTGGTTCTGAAAAAATGAAAGCTATTTATGCAAAAGCAGGTATACCATCTGGACTAGGAAAAATTAATGGCACTTTATTAGAGCATATGAAAGCGCTAGGAACTTTACCACTAGTACATCAACCCGGTGAAAAATTTACCTATGGATTAAATTCTGATTTGTTGGGTTGTATTGTTGAAGTTGTTTCTGGTATGACACTCGAAGCCTATTTCAATAAATATATTTTTGAACCCATGGGTATGCGGGATACTTATTTTAATGTTCCTGCTTCAAAAGCAAATAGGCTGCCAACGGTTTACACCGAAGACAGCAATAAGAAAATTATTGAATGGGGACCTACATTTAGAAATATTGATCCCAACTATCCATTACTAGGGACAACCTATTTTTCTGGTGGCGGTGGTTTGTCTTCCACTGCATTTGACTATGCTATATTTTTACAAATGATTTTGAATGGTGGAAAATATAATGGCAAACAAATTATTTCGCCAAGAACAGCCGAGTTAATGTTGAGTCCACAACTAGATTTTAAATATGAAGGCCTTAACGATTTTGGTTTGGGTTTTGCAATTACTTCTGAAAAAGCAGCAAATCTAAATGCACGAAACAAAGGTTCTTTTTCTTGGGGTGGTTATTACGGTACAACCTATTGGGCCGATCCTAAAGAAAAATTGATTTGTTTAATCATGACACAACATACGCCCAATTCACATGCTGGATTTCAGGCTAAAATTGAAAATATCATTTACGGAAGTTTGGTAAAATAGTCACTCAAATAAACAATTTGCAACTCTCGTTGTTTTACTTTTGCGCGCAGTTTAAAAGCCGCAATCATGATGAACCCCTACGTAGAACAAATCAAATCAAATATCGAGCCAGTAAGAAATACTTTATTGGCGCACCCGGTATATAGCCAAATTCAAGACTTACAAGGATTACAACGATTCTCTGAAACCCATGTTTTTGCGGTATGGGATTTTATGAGCTTGTTAAAATCACTCCAAATTGGATTGACATCTGTGGCACTCCCATGGGTTCCTGTGGGCAACGCAGATACGCGTTATTTAATCAATGAAATTGTACTAGGTGAAGAATCTGATGTAGATCAGGATGGCGTTAGAATTAGTCACTTCGAATTGTACATTAAAGCAATGCAACAAATGGGTGCTTCTACCACCGTTATAGATGCGTTGATTGCAAAAATCAATGCAGGCGTAGCTGTTCAGGATGCAATTGAAACTGCTGATTTACCAAAAAAAGTAAAAGACTTTTTACAATTCACTTTTGATATTTCTTTTAATGCACCACTTCATGTAAAGGCAGCTGTTTTCACGTTTGGTAGAGAAGACTTGATACCAAACATGTTTATGAAAATATTAGACAAAATTTATGCCGATGCTCCAGATAAAGTGAGCATTTTTAAATACTATATCGAAAGGCATATTGAAGTAGATGGTGATCATCACAGTCATTTGGCACTTGATATGGTAAGTAGGCTATGTGGTGATGATGCATCTAAATGGGAGGAAGCGACAAGTGCCTCTGTTAAAGCACTTGCACTTCGCATAGGACTTTGGGATGCTATTTAGGAAAGTCTGCACCTTCTGTTACAGACGCCCAAGTATCAAAATCATTTTTTAATTCTTCTAATTTTTCTCTAGCACCTCTTAGTGCAGCAACGCCTAATAATAAACGCATTGGCGGTGTTTCGGATTCAACAACTTGAATCATTGCTTTTACGGCCCTTACTGGATCGCCAGCTTGGTTTCCACTGATACCTCTGATGGTATCTTTATTTTTGTCGGCTGTTTCTGCATAGTCTGCAATAGTTGCAGGGCTTTCGTTGGCAGAACGTCCTGCCCAATCTGTTCTAAATCCACTAGGTGCAATAATGGTTACTTTAATACCAAGTGGTCCAACTTCTTTAGCTAGCGATTCGCTAAAACCATCCACAGCATATTTTGTAGCATTGTAAAAACCTACACCAGGGAAAGATCTTAAACCTGCAATAGAAGCAATGTTTAAAATGTGTCCACTTCTTTGCTTGCGCATATGTGGTAAAACTTCTTGCGTCATTTTTGCTAAACCAAACACATTGATTTCAAACATCTTTCTTACTTCTACTTCTTCACTTTCTTCGATAGAGCCAAAGTATCCAATGCCAGCATTATTTACAAGCACATCAATTTGACCAAAATGCGCCATTGTTTGCGCAACACTTGATTTAATTTCTGAATCAATGGTAACATCTAGTTTGATGGCAATAGATGTATTTGGGTAAGCTGCAACAATATCATCTACATCACTTGTTTTGCGCGATGCAACAGCAACTTTGTAACCTTTTGCTAAAACCTCTTTTGCAAGTTCTCGTCCAAATCCTGTTGAACATCCTGTAATGAGCCAAACTTTTTCCATGATCATTTTATTTTGAGTGATTTGCGTTATATGCTTCGATTCCTTTAATAATTAATTTTTGTCTTCTAATTTCTCTTGGCACCACAATGATACCGATTAATAAACCAAATGCACCATATGATGAATTTCGGCCAGGACTAAGCGTATTAGAGCTAAGTGCTGTTAATCCTAAATAACCACCCCAAAAGTAGTTCCAATCTCTAATTCTTTTTGCACGATTAAAATATAAATATGCTTCCGGTAAGGTTACCGATAAATCTCTTGCATCAGAGATGGTTAGCGCCCTGCTACCAAGGTAAATTTTTTTGCCAACGAGTTTCATTTTTTCTCTTGATCTGGTTTCTTCTTGAGCCATTAGAAACTGAGTAAAAAAACAAATACATAACAAAAGGGTAATCTTTTTTATCATAAATTAATAGTTATATTTATTTTTCAAAAATACCAATTAACATGGATCAAAGTAATTCGTCGCGCCGTTCATTTTTAAAAAATGTTTCTTTTGCTACTGCATTTTTTGCAGTGGGTGGATACCAAAAAATTAGCGCTTCCACTATTTTTGAAAATAGGAGCAACGTCGTACTTCGTTTCGTAGTTGCATCCGATGCCCATTATGGCCAACCCGGAACTGCTTATGATGAAATGATCGAAAAAATTACCGGTCAAATAAATACATTTCATAAAGAAGCACCACTTGATTTTTGTGTGATCAATGGCGATATTATTCATAACGAAAAACATTTATTGCCACTAGCTAAGCAAAAATTAGATGCGCTTCAACCTAAATATTATGTGACTAGAGGAAATCATGATATGGTGAGTACGACCTATTGGAATGAAGTATGGGGAATGCCCGTTAACCATAGCGTAAAGGTTAAGGATCATGCCATTGTTTTAGCAGATACGTCCAATGAAGAAGGAAAATACTTGTCTCCTGACATACAGTGGCTATCTGGGCAATTAGAAGCATACAAGCAACAAAAGCATGTTTTGCTGTTTTTGCATATTCCCCAAAAGGCCTGGACGACAAATGCAATCAATACCCCTGATTTTGAAAGCTTGGTAGATAAATACCCAAATGTAACAGCCATTTTTCACGGTCACGAGCATGACCAGGATGGTGTTAAATTGCTTGGAGAAAGACAAACCCCTTGTTTATTTGATGCCCATATGGGTGGTAATTGGGGAACCCCGTATAAAGGGTTTAGGGTGGTAGAAATCTTAAAAGATGGTACGCTTGTATCCTATATGATGAATCCGACCCAGAAAATCAATACATATTTTAATTTTGGTGCTAGAACATAAAAAATGAGGGCCCGGTTACCCAAAGCCCCCATACCCCCCGAGTTTAAAACTCAATCAAATAAACGCCACATATCTGTGATGTGGGACGCAGTTTGTTTGAATTTCAATAATCTATTATCGAGTAACGGATATAATTAATAATATATTGTAATACAATTTACAATGAATATAATATATATTTAATACGTATAAAACGTATCTTATTTTTATTAATCTGAACCAATTGATTAGCTTTGTAAGATGCGATTAAGACATACATATATTATTCTGTTTTTATTTGTCACCCTTCAGGCATCCGCACAAAAAAATTTACTGCGCTATTTAGCTTCTCAAACGGGCTCGTTTGAACTTCAATTGTTTAATAAGGAAACTAAATTGGTTCCTACCCCTATTGGGTTAACCTGCACCGATTCTAAGCATGCCTATATGGTTAATAATGGGCAACTCTATTTTCAAATCACTGGAACAGGTAAGCTTTTTAAAATAGATTCCACACTTGGGGCTATTAGACTCGACAATACCTGTTTTGAAGGCTATAATTTTGGCGGATACTCATTTATCAGAAACGATAAGTTCTTCAATTTAGGTGGATGGGGATTTTGGCAATTTAATAGCGGACTGAGGTATTTTGATACCACTTCCAAAGAATGGTTTAGACAGCCAATTAGTAAAGAAGTAAGAATGGCTTTGCATATGAATGCGGTTGTTTATCCAGATAAAATAAATGACCTTATTTATGTGGTATATCAGTCATATCCCAATTCTTATTATAAGTTGCAAAATGAAATACAAAATGACACGGTGTACATGCAGTGTTTGAATTTAAAAACCAATGATTGGTGGCAGGAACCTAAAATTGTGAATGACAAAATATTTCAAGAATCCGTAATTGGCACAAGTTCAATGATTTTACCGGGACTTGGAATTTTAACCGAATCTTATAATCACTTGTATTTAATAAACCCAACTACCCAAAAATTATATGAAATAGAAAATGAAATTGGCGGTACCATTATGAATTATGTAGCAAGTAAAAATGGCTTGTATTTTTATAATGACGGAAAGCTGCATATTTATAATGCTGGGTTAGATTCTTTGGTTAGCATTACGCTTTCGATGTCAAAATTTTCTGAAGTTGGCAGGCCGCTTTACAAAAAAATAACACCAAGTTTTACAAGTAAAATAAAGCTTAATCAATTACCCTATTTTATAGCGTTTTTATTATTATTTACGATTTCAATTGTATTATATTTCAAGAATAAGTCTTTGCGTAAAATGCAGCAAACAGCTGTTGGAAATGGGTTTCACAAAAAATCAATTGAGGTAAATAAGCAACTAGAATTTTCAGATAATTTAACTGAAACCGAAAAGTCGGTACTCGATATTTTGATTGAGTGTTCAAAACAAAATACACCCACATCGATTGATCAAATTAATAGAGCACTGGGTGTAAAAAATAAAGAAGTAACGATCCAAAATAAATTAAGATCTGACACCCTTCAAATGATTAATAAAAAATTTATGGTATTTGCCTCCACCAGTGATACACTAGTGGAGCGAGAAAAAACAGCCTTGGATAAAAGGGTATACCAATACAAGATTAATGAGCGCTACCTAAATAAAATTAAATAGGTATCTCTTACGTATTTTTAACTGTAAAAAGGAATTAACCTTCTGCTTCTTCCTCTTCTTCTTCTTTGAAAAGTGGATTTCTACGAGATGGAATAACCATTTGTTCGTCATCACTTAAGAATACCCAGAAGCCGTTTAATTCAAAAATGTCACCACTGGTTTTGCTATCTCCGTCTGCACTTCTGCGCTCGTAAGTACCTAGTAATTCACCGTGGTGTCTTAATTGATTTAATTTGTCTTCGTGTGCTAATTCTTTAAAGCTTTCAATCGTCATCATCTGTATTGATTTTGTGCAAATATATATTACTCCTCCTTATTCGCCATATAGTATTACAGCAGAACTTCCTGCAAGGGTATAATTATTAGCTGATTTAGAAGAACCTTTACTACTTAATCCTACTTTCCATGTTCCTTTTGGCAAAGTAATGGTTTGAGGGGTTTGTTTACCATTGTAAGCGACCCATATTTTTTTCCATCGATCGCCTACCGCTGCTCCGTTGATGGTATAAGCAATGATTCCACTAGGCAGTTGCTCTTCAAAATTTAAATGGGTAGCAATTTGCTGTGCCGTTTGCATTCTAAAAGCAGGATGCGCACGTCTAATTTGAATCAAGCTTTTGATAAACGTATAACTAGCATTATTTTGAGTTTTTAAATCCCAATTGATTCCATTCACAATATCTCCTTTATCAAAAGAATTTTCCACTCCATTTTTTGTCCTTAAAAATTCGGTACCTGCATGTAAGAAACTAGCGCCCTGCGCGGTTAATACAATTGCATAAGCTAGTTCGTGCATTTTTGTGCGTTCAGCCACAGAGGCATCTTTAAAAGAGAGTTCTATTTTGTCCCATAAAATATTATTATCGTGACAATCTGCATAGTTGATAAGGCCTGCGGGACTTGCTGTGTATGGTTCTTTTGAATAATTAACCTTACTATAATTTATTTGAGGATGTTTTCCTGCGGCTACAATTCCAAATTTTACCGACTCACTATTTTCAATTTGTCCAGTGGCAAAACCACGATCATTGATATTAAAAACGCTACCCTTGATACCATCGCGCATATCATCACTAAAAACGGCAATACCATTTAATTGTGCAGCATTTCTTTTGAGTGCTCTTTTATCATCAGGTAGCGGCGAACTACTAGAGGTCCAACCTTCACCATATAAAACAATCGAAGGTTTTATTTTACGAAGTGTATCAGA
Source organism: Bacteroidota bacterium (assembly GCA_041173245.1). Classification (GTDB taxonomy): domain Bacteria; phylum Bacteroidota; class Bacteroidia; order Chitinophagales; family Chitinophagaceae; genus Sediminibacterium. The sequence continues at coordinate 17,820 of JBEDIY010000117.1, forward strand.
AATTAAATTCATGGTTTCTATATCATGGATACCCATGAGATCAAAACGAAACCCGTCTATATGATATTCATTTACCCAATACACCACACTCTCGATCATAAATTTCTGAAACATAGCATTGTCACTCGCTGTTTCATTGCCACAGCTGCTTGCATCCGAAAAACTTCCATCGGCTCTTTTCCGGTAATAATAATCGGGAACAAGAATGTTAAAATTAGAGTTTTTAGTGAGTGCGGTATGGTTGTAAACCACATCCATAATGATTCGTAAACCATTACTGTGCATGGTTTTAATAAGTTCCTTTAACTCTTTGATGCGTACCTTACCATCGGCAGGGTTTGTACTATAAGAGCCCTCCGGAATATTGTAATTGACAGGATCATAGCCCCAGTTGTACTGGACTGCAGCTTTTGTTTCATCTACAGAGTTATAATCGTAAAACGGTAAGAGATGAACGTGCGTTACGCCTAGTTCTTTGATATGTGAAAGCCCTGTAGTTAATCCAGCACTATTTTTTGTTCCAACCTCTGCTAACCCTAAATATTTACCCTTATTTTTTATTCCACTACTTGCATGAATACTTGCATCTCTTACATGTAATTCGTAAATGATAGCATCCGTTTGTTTGTTAGCGCTAGAAAAATTAGGCGACTTATCCCCGGCCCATCCTACTGGATTGGTTTCTTTTAAATCAATTACTTGTGCTCTTAAACCATTGGTACCACAGGCTTTTGCGTATGGATCTACCACTTCTTCACTCCAGGCGTTACCAATATTAACTTGAAAAGTATAGTAGCTATTTTTAAGATTTTCAGGTACTGTAACGTACCATACACCATTTTCGCCCTTACTCAAATTGATAGAACGAATAGCATTGCCACCCATATCAGATTTGTACAAATTTAATCTAGCAGCAATAGCTGTTGGTGCCCAAATTTTAAATGTTGCAGCAGCAGGCGAATAGGTTAATCCTAAATCTTTACCGTTGTATGTTGGATAGCTGTTACTTGTATTTTGAGCGTCACTAATAACAGTAACACCAATTAATAAAATAAGCACCATTAAATTTTTCATACATGTCATATTAAGATTGCTAATATACACACTTAGATAAAATTATATTTCATCAAATCTTAATTATCTTGCTGCTTTGCCTCATATGCTTCCAAAGAATAAAAGAATAGACGTTATAGACAAGTTACTGGCGCTTTGTTATGCCCATAATAAAGACGCGCTATTTATAATGAGTTTGATGCATCAATATGAAGAACGTGGGAGTTTGAGTAAGAAGCAGTTGCAGGGGCTATTACTCAAAGCGCAAAAAATTAAGGAAATACCAGCCCATCAAATTGCGGCAGTGGAAGCCATTGTTTTAAAAATGCCAACACGGGATAAAACCCCTGTCCAAAAAACAAGCCCAGCCATTAGTGACGCTGAGGCTCAAATAGCTATTGCCCTCGCACAAACAGAGCAGGTTTTGGCAGTTTATCCATCTCATAAGCAGGTACTTCTTTTACGGTCTAAACTTATGAGCAATCAGCCATTAACGCCACAAGAACATACCGATTTAACCAAATTTGTGAAGATTTTAGTTAAAAAATAGAGCTGTGTGACATCCGTCACGTTTGTTACCACGCAAAGTGTTCATTTTTGCAGTATCAACTCACAACAAAAACAAGTAGCTATGTTTTCTTTTTTTAAAAAACTATTTGGCCCTGCCACTGATTACAATGCTTTATTAGAAAAAGGTGCCGTAATTATTGACGTACGAACTGCTGGCGAATATGCAAATGGACATATTAAGGGGTCCAAAAATATTCCACTTGATATCATTAATGGTCGTGTTGCTGAATTAAAAAAAGCAGGTAAGCCAGTTATTACGGTTTGTAGAAGCGGCGCAAGAAGCGGCATGGCAAAAGGTATACTAGCATCAGGCGGTATTGAAGTATACAATGGGGGCCCTTGGAATAGTTTAATGCAAAAAATAAATTAGTATGAAAGCGTTTATACAGTCTCAATATATTGTAATTATTGGTGTATTAGTAGGTGCACTGGGTGGCTACTTGTATTGGAAAAATATAGGTTGCGCATCTGGCACCTGTATGATTACCTCAAAACCATTTAATAGTATTATTTATTTTGGTATACTAGGTGGTCTTGTATTTAGTATGTTTAAAAAAACAACCTCTCATGTTAAGTGAATCTTTTGAAAAAATAATTTCTTCTGAAAAGCCTGTCCTTATTGACTTTTACGCTACCTGGTGTGGACCATGTAAAATGATGCCTCCCATATTAAAAGAGGTAAAAGATAAAATGGGTGAATCTATTTCTATTTATAAAGTAGATGTAGATGTTCATCAAAATATTGCTGCACATTTTTCTGTAAATAGTGTGCCTACCCTAGCTGTATTTAAAGATGGTAAATTAATTTGGCGCGAGCCAGGTGTAAAGCCAGCAGCACAACTTGTTCAAATCATATCAAAATTATAGTTTCGGCATTAGTCCTATAATTAATCTCTTATAATTTGTATGTTTTAGTAGTTTAGCGCTAGAAACTGTAAATCATAAATTATGACAGGGATTGATAGTGTTGTTTTAGAATCGGTAATTGTACATAAGGTTGGAAATCCAACACGTTCAGAGCAGCTAATATTATCGAGTGAAGCACTAACCATCGATGATCATTTTGTTACAGGTTTATTAACCAAGTACTTTTTAACGCCCTTTAATGAGGCAGAACAATATCAGTTTTCACACCTTAGTGATTTGTCGTTAAATGAAGTGTATACTTATGTACAAACTATTTTTAACGAACCAGCATCTTTTGTAGAACAAAGTAAGTTGTTGGCTCATTTTTTGCATGCAAAGTCTACCCATGTAAAAGTGAAAGATGGCGAACTCTACGTCGCTAAATTCACGAACCTTCCATTTGGCACTGAGTTTATTTCCGGCATTGGACTTTTTAAAAGTGAAACCAAAGAAACCTTCTTGCAATTAAAAACAAAACAGGAAGGCTGGGGTATCAGTGCAGAAGATGGTATAGCCATTAATAAGTTAGATAAAGGATGTTTGATTTACAATAAAGACGGCGCAGACGGATATGTGGTTTGCATGGTAGACAATACCAATAAGCAACAAGACACACAGTACTGGGTGAACGATTTTTTACAAATAGCACGTCGGGCCAACAGTTATCATTACACCGACGCAGCACTCGGTATGTGTAAACTATTTATTAGCAACGAATACCAAGAGAAGTTTGAAGTAACAAAAACGGATCAGGTAGATCTCTTGCACCGCAGCATGGAATACTTTACTAGCCACGAATCCTTTAACCTGCAAGACTTTGGCAAAGAAGTGCTTCATCATCCCGAACTAATCGAAAGTTTTACGCAGTATAAAAGCCAGTATGAAGTGGCCAAGCAAGTAGTGATTGAAGACGAGTTTTCTATTCATGTGGCAGCTGTAAAAAAGCAACAACGATTTTTTAAGGCGGTGGTTAAATTGGATAAAAATTTCCATATTTATATCCATGGCCGTAAAGATTTAGTAGAAAAGGGGTATGACGAAAAATCGGGCAAACAATTTTATAAGCTTTATTTTGACGAAGAATCTTAATTAATAGTAACTTTAAGAATCACTTAAATAGTACGTTATGACGAATAGTCGTAGAAATTTTATAAGAAATACTGCATTTGCAGCTGCTGGTGTAATGGTTGTAAAACCTAATTTATTTGCGGCATCAAAGCCTAAAAATCTTATTGGTGTACAACTTTATTCTGTTCGCACCGACATGAAAGCCAATCCTATTGCTACTTTAGAGCAGCTTGCCAAAATGGGATATAAGCATGTAGAACATGCAAATTATGCCAACCGAAAATTTTATGGTTATTCAGCTACCGAGTTCAAAAAAATACTAGACGGTTTTGGATTACAAATGCCGAGTGGACATTCAATGCTCGAGTTAAAGCATTGGGACGCTGCCAAAAAAGATTTTACAGACGAATGGAAATATACAGTGGAGGACGCAGCTACTGCTGGTATGCAATATGTGATTAGTCCTTGGTTAGATGATGAACTTCGTGCTAGTTATGATGCTATGCGTTCTTTTGCAGATGTATTTAATAAAAGTGGAGCGCTTTGTAATACATATGGTATGAAATTTGGCTACCATAACCACAATTTTGAGTTTGTTAAAAATTTAAATAGTCATTCTATTTATGAAATTTTATTAGAACACACAGATCCTAGTAAAGTATTCTTACAACTAGATATGGGTAATATTTACGGCACAGGCGCAGACCCTATTGCCATTGTGAAAAACAATCCAGGCAGGTTTTTATCGGTACATGTTAAAGATGAAATCAAAGCCACTGAACCTGGCGAGTCTCCATATGAAAGTTGTGTGATTGGAAAAGGGATTGCTGGCACTAAAGCAATTACTGAAGTTTGCGCAAGTATTGGTGGTACTACACATTTTATTGTTGAGCAAGAATCTTACCAAGGGCAAACACCGCTTACCTCTGTAAAGCAAGACTTAGCTATTTTAAAATCTTGGGGCTACTAGTAATTATTGAGTTGTTAAAACCAACCTCTTCTTCTAAATATGACTACCATCCATACTGGAATGAGTAGCATGAGGCCAACGGCTATATAAAATCCGTACTGGTGATGCAGGTAAGGTATTTTATCAAAGTTCATTCCAAAAATACCGCCAATAACAGTTGCTGGTGCAAGTAAACAAGTAACAACAGCCATCACCTTCATCACGGCATTGGATTTTAAATTTACATAACTCAAGTAGAGGTCCTGTAAGTTCATCATCATATCTCGGTAACTCTCTGCAAGTTCATTGGCCTGCGTGATGTGGTCTAAAATATCTTTAAAATATTTTGTTGTTTTTTCTTCCAATAAATCACTATCGCTTCTTATAAATCCATTAACTAAATCTCGAACAGGACTTACGTTTCTTTTTAAAACAATCAGCTCTTTGCGTAAACTATTTATTTCTGCCAAAGACCTAGTATTACTGCTTCTTATAATTTTTTCCTCTAATAGTTCTATGCGGTCTCCAAGCTTTTCCATTACGGTATAATAATGATCTACAATCATGTCTAGCATGGCATAACACAAATAATCTGCACCACTTAATCGTAACTTAGTATTGTTGATTCTTAATTTTTCTCGGATGCTATTAAAAACATCTCTATTGGCGTCTTCCTGAAATGAAACAATAAAATGATCACCAAGCACGATACTAATTTGTTCGGTCTCTACGGCGCCTGTTTGCTCATTAAAATAAAGCATGTTAAGAAGGCAAAACAATACGTTTTCAATTTCGTCCATCTTAGGACGCTGACTAACGCTCATAATGTCTTCAATAATGAGGTGGTGAAAACCAAAATGTTTTGCAACCGCTTCTACATCTGCTTTTCTAATGCCATCTACATTAATCCAAGAAACATTTTTACTTTCTTTAAATGGAAATGTTTCTGTTACCTGACTGAGGTGAACCTCATTAAATATTTCTGGTGAATAATCAAAAATAGTAACCTTAATTTCTTCTGCTTCTACTCTTTCTGGAATAACAGTAGGGTTTACCTGAAAAATTTTTCTGGTTCGTTTGGTGTCAAAAACACTCAATGGGTTTAAATATTTCAGGTATTTGTTGCTATTCATGTTTTTGTAAGGTAAAATAATTATTCTACAATGCGCAGTTTGGCATAGTTGAGCATAATTTTTTTCTCACCATTTTTTTCAAAATTAATGGTGGCAATAGGGTTGTGCGCTGAGCCTTCCATAGCGCCTACTATTCCAAAACCAAATTTCTGGTGCTCCACTTTTGCACCTACTTGTAAATTGCTGGTGTCACTTGGTACAAAGTTGACAGTTGGTATATGCGTAACCGCTTTTGGTGGCGGTGGTGGCGGCATATAAGCAGGTTTGTCTGACGGTTTTCTTTTAGGCGCCGCTCCAAAACTGTTTTGCATACGATCAAAACCAGATCCATAATCGGCGCCTGCATTGTTTCTAGCTCCGCCACCCGCGTAACTTTTATCTACATATTGCTCTGGCATTTCTGCAATAAAGCGGCTCGGTTCATTTTGTACAAGTTGCCCAAAACGGTAGCGTGCATTGGCGTGTGTAAGCCAAAGTCTTTGTTTAGCCCTTGTAACAGCCACATAAAATAACCTGCGTTCCTCCTCTAATTCTTCTCTCGTATTCATTGACATGCTGCTAGGAAACAATGTTTCCTCTACACCACCAACAAACACACATTCAAATTCTAATCCTTTAGAAGCGTGTATGGTCATGAGTTTTACAACATCTGCATTTTCTTTATCATCATCGGCATCTGTTAGTAAGGTAATTTGTTGAAGGTAACTGCCCAGTGTTTTATCGCCGAGTTCACCATCTTCGTTACTTGGCGACTCGATCCACTCTTTTATAGAGTTGAGTAATTCCTGAATATTTTCGTAACGCGCTAAACCCTCTGTTGTTTTATCGTTAAAGAGTTCTTTTACTAAATTGGTATGTTTACCTACTTGAACAGCTACATCGTACGCGTTGTTTTGCTGCAGCATGGTTTGAAAATACCGGATCATGGTAACAAAGTTTTGAAGCGCTTCTAACGTGCCTGCTTTAAAACCAAATTCACCGGCTCTACTAATTACTTCAAAGAGTGTAATATTTTGCTCGTAGGCTGCAATGGCGCATTTTTCCATGGTTGTTTTACCAATACCTCTAACCGGATAATTGATAACTCTTTTAAGTGCTTCTTCATCTTTTATATTAACTACCACACGCAAATACGCAATAAAATCTTTGACCTCTTTGCGTTGATAGAAACTCACGCCACCATAAATGCGGTAAGGAATGCCCATTCTTCTAAGGCTTTCCTCAAACGAACGGCTCTGCGCGTTGGTGCGGTATAAAATAGCAAAGTCTTTGTTGTTAAAATGATTGCGTAGTCTTTGTTCTTGAATGGTATCTGAAACAAAACGACCTTCATCATTATCTGTCATGGTGCGCACCAAACAAATTTTTTCTCCTTCTTTATTTTCGGTCCAAAGATTTTTTTGAATTTGACCTTCGTTGTTTTTTATAACCTCGTTTGCTACATGAATAATGTTTTGGCTGCTTCTATAATTTTGTTCCAGCTTAACTACTTTAACATCGTCATAGTCTTTTTTAAACTGTAAAATATTTTCGATGGTAGCGCCTCTAAAGCTATAAATACTTTGTGCATCGTCACCAACTACACAAATGTTTTCATGCACAGCAGCAAGCAGTTTGGTGATTTGATATTGCACCGGATTGGTATCTTGGTACTCATCAATAAGTATGTATTTAAACTTGTGTTGGTACTTGTGCAATACTTCCGGAAAGTTTTTTAAGAGCTCGTGCATTTTTAAAAGGAGGTCATCAAAATCCATGGCCCCATTTTTAAAACAACGGTTGGCGTATGCTGCATAGATTTGAGCAATTGCGGGCCTGTTGGCACGCATGTCTTCTTGCTGAATGTAATAATCTGTGGCGTATTCGGCGGGAGAAAGGAGCGCGTTTTTAGCACTTGAAATTCGGCTACCTACAATATTTGCTTTGTAATGTTTATCGTCTAGGTTTAATTCGTTGACTACGGTTTTAATAACAGATCTGCTATCATCGGTGTCATAAATAGTAAAATGATTGGGGTAACCTAAGCGGTGCGCTTCGGCGCGCAGAATGCGCGCAAACACACTATGAAAGGTACCAATGTATAAATTTCTCGCATTGGTATTTCCCAGCGTGCGCTCAATTCTTTCCTTCATTTCGGCAGCAGCCTTATTGGTAAATGTGAGCGCTAAAATATTAAATGCTTCTACACCCACCGACATGAGGTGCGCAATGCGCGTTGTTAAAACTTTTGTTTTTCCACTTCCTGCTCCTGCCACAATCATGAGTGGTCCGTTCACGTGTAATACCGCTTCTTTTTGCGGATCATTAAGTCCTGCTAAATACTGTTGCATAGCCGCAAGATAAACCCTAGAACGCATCTTCCCTTCAATCGTTGATAAGTTAATGTACGTGTTTCATGCAATTATAATTCAGTGTTTTTCTATATGCTTTCAATATTTATTGCAGTCATATTGCATATGTTAAAATTCATATAACCTAAATCAACTTCTATGCTAGCTCAAAAAATTAAAGTGCTAATTGCCGACGATCACATCATCTTTAGACGCGGTTTAAAAATGTTATTGGCTAGTATTGATGGGATAGAACTTGTAGGTGAAGCAGAAAATGGATTGGACCTGCTAGCAGTTGCAGGCCGGTATACGCCCGATGTATTTTTGATAGATATTTCGATGCCTGTTATGGATGGCGTGATGGCAACCAAGGAGCTTTGTAAAAGACATCCAGGCGCTAAGGTTATTGCACTTTCGGTGTTTGGGCAAGAAAGCCATATCATGGAAATGTTAGAAGCCGGTGCTCTCGGCTACCTCATGAAAAATGCCGACAAGGATGATATTGAGCAGGCGATTGTATCTGTGTTTAACAACAGGTCCTACTTTTGTACGGAGAGCAATAAACAGGTTAAAGACCTCATTGAAAAGTTTCAATCTGGTAGTAAAGAGCATTTGGTGGTTTTTTCTGAAAGGGAAAAAGATATAATCACCCTTATTTGTAAAGGTTTTATAAGCAAGGAAATTGCATGTACCCTTTATTTAAGCCAGCGCACTGTAGAAGGTCACCGCACTAGGGTGATGCAAAAAATGGGCGTTAAATCAATGGCCGGACTTGTAACATATGCCTGTGAAAAAGGGCTTTATGGCGAATAATATCACAATAATTAGTAACTTAGAGCATGACATTTCCAATCATCTTTGGCATCATTGCCATCATCATCATTATCATTAGACGTAACCGTCGAAATAGGGACTAAGCAAAAAAATACCGTCTCTACATCTATACAACATCCCCCCGGTGTGTATAAACATATTGACGGTATTATAACTCAAATATCAAGCACCCTTGATATTACCCTACTAAACTAGGTGAAATAACGGGTTAGCTAATAGGTAATTTCCTATATTTGTAATGAATTCAAATGTAAAAAATAGGTTACATGTCCTATTTAATCATTGAAAATCAAACATTTATGAAAAAATTACTTTCAGTAGCTTTCTTTAGTTTTTTTACAATCGTTTTTACATTTTCTCAGGGTGTAACGAATGTCGCCACAGACTCATTAGGTGTTCCTTTGGATACTACAGGCATAATTACAGTTAAAAACAGTTACTTTTTAAGTAAAATTATAGAAAATTCAAAGTTTCCACACGTGTTGCGTGGGCCTGCCCAGTCTTTTATTCAATTCAACCATCCGGTATTAGGCATCAGAGAGCAGGTAGCTATAAAAACTCCAAAAAACTTTTTTATTACTATTTCTGGAGCAGGACGTATGTACCAACAGATAGCCGAAACAGACTCTCTACTCTATTTCAAACGCATTGACGACAATGAGAACATCAATTATAATTTAGGTGCCTATTATTTTTCAAATGGCGAAACAGTATACAATCATGGGGGCTATGGCTTTTGGAAAACCAATGGTACTGTTAGGGGGTTTAATTTTAAGGATGGTGAATGGGACGTTTTTCCTACCAATGTAGAGGTGTATAACCCAATTTTTCCTGGTAGTAGTTGGTTTGATGTTTCTAAAAATGTACTTTATATTCCTTATCAGCAATTGATTAATTCTGGCCTTAAAGGATTTCAGAGTGCAGCTGGTAAAATTATTGACGGTGTCATGTATTTGGATTGTAAAACATGGGATTGGTTGGAGATTGGAAAAGTAAAATCTAATTATTTAAACATTATTAAAAACGCAAAAACTAAAATATACAACCAGTCGGGGTATTTTATTTCTGATGGAGAAGATGTATACTGGTTTAATTATTTAAACAATTCGGTTTCAATAAATACCAATCGAATGCTTGCCCAAAGTATTAACAGGCTTGATAATTCAAGTATTCAATATTATAAAGACGGTATTTTGTATAGTTACTTCCCAGCAACAGGGGCTTTAGATACACTTATTGTTGATGAATCTAAATTTGTTAAAGAGACGGAAGCTTTGTGGGGATTACAATTTCAACTAGCTACTATCTGGCCACTGCTACTAAGTTTATTCTTATTTATAGTTTCTCTTTGGTACTTTTTTAGTGTTCCAACAAAACGAAATCATAAGAAAGTTATTGAAACTTTTAATGTTGGGATTAAAAAGCTTGATGTATCATTTAATCAAACAGAACTTTCGCTTATTGACCTTTTAATTGAGAAATCTTTAGTGGGTGCAACAGCTACCATCAATGACATTAACTATGTACTAGGTATCAAAGACAAAAACGTGGGAATGCAAAAAAAGGTAAGAAGTGATGTTATTAAGGGTATCAATGAGCGCTTTAAGTATGCTACGAGCCAAGATATTCAATTGGTGTTAAGCGTAAGAAGTGAAACCGATAAGCGTTATTTCGAATATTTTATAGCCAAGGATCAAATTAAAGAGGTTCAAAAGTTGATAACAGGATAGGTTATTTCCTATTTGTTTTTACGTTCTAGATACTCCGAAGGAGTCATACCAGTTTCGGTTTTAAAGGCATTGTAAAAGTTGGAGCGCGTCGAAAACCCAGACTTTTTACCAATTCCATCCATCGAAAGTTCATCTGCCTGCCCCGAATCTAATAGCTTGGAGGCGTATTGTATACGCAGTTGCGTACGTAAGGACGTGAATTTTACGTTCATTAAGGTGTTTAGGCAATAAGACAAATGGTGAACAGGGACTTTTAATGCCACTGCAAGTTCATTGATTGTAAAATCCGGATTAACATAGGGCTCCTCTTTGTCGAGGTAGTCATTAATTTTTGCCACCAAATCAAAAAACGGATCGTCTTGTGGCAACTGAGCTTCGGATACAATTTTGATTGTTTCTACTGGGTAAGTTTCCTTTTTTGACTTTTCTTGGCTATTGTTTTCCGCTAATGAATTTGCATTATAAATAGGCATCCCGTATAAAATTCTGGGGAATAATAGTAACATAAACGACATGCAAAAATAGGCAACGCCACTAAAAATATGTGTAAACTGATCGTTGATAAGTGTTGCTGTAACCGTTTGCTTTGATAAACTAAGGCTTAATAGAAAGAAGTTGAAAATTAAAATCGCAGTTGTAGCAGCCAATATAATTAACCACCTATATATTAGTTTGTATTGTTGTAAGGGTACTTTAATCCTTTGGGATTGAGGGTTATATTTCCATAACATATAGGTTATGTAACCTAAATACAAAAATACCAATATGGGTCTTCCCAAGAAATTTACAATTGGCTTAGTAATCCAATTGACCTTAAACTGAGTAATTAAATTTAGGTCATTTAAAATTTGAGCGGCAATATCTATTTTATAGCTAAAAGGAGTGAGTAAATAAGGAAATATGCCTATTAATTGCACTAAAAAGGGTATAAAATGAATAATATCAGTGCCTTTTAACCTACTATTATCCGTTAATGTGCCCCTGTAATAGAATAATAATAATGGCCCAGTTAGAAACCAAAATGGCGAAAAGTTATTATAAAATACAGCCAACCAAAATGGAGAGTTGGCATATATAGTAAAATAATGGGTTAGACCGTAGGTAGCTAAAATTGAAAAAAACGCACCTAAATAGATAGTGTTTTTATTAATACGCCAATTATAGGTTACCAATAGGCCCGATAAAATGATGGTAAGTAGCGATATATAAAGTAACATGAGGGAGAGCGATCAATTGTTTTTTAATATGAAAGTAGTCCTAATTTACGAAAATAGGACTAAAATTTAGATTAAATTCTAGTCAATGTTTGCATTTGATCTTACTTTCGCGCGGAAATATTATACATTATTTATATAATGATTTATTTGGGGGCATTAATGGCCCAATAAAATTGATAATTACACTTATTTAAACTATACCCTATGAGGAAGTTTTTACTTTTTGTTTCTTTCGTTGTTTTGAGCTTATCGTCGTTTGCACAATCTTTTGATTTTAATGGTACAAATCAAACAGTAAAGTATGCAAACAATGCTGCATTTAATATAGCAGCTAATGCTGATTATACAATTGAGTGGTATCAATACACCCCAACAGCTCAAACACAGCCTTACACGCGTTTATTTTCTGTAGGGGGTGGTTCTCAACATGGATTAAGTATTGAGTCGGGTTCTTGGGCTAGCGGTGCAACATTTTACTATTGGATAAATGGAACTTTGAAGGCAAATTTCTCACCAGCTCCATCAAAATTTTTAGACAAATGGATACATTTCGCAATTGTTAGAAGAAATGGAACAATTAGAATGTACCTTAACGGTAGATCTCAAGTTTCTGTTGCAGATGCTAGTGCAATTAGCAGCAATTCACTTGAATTATTTATAGGATCTCAGGGTCAAAATTCTCAAACCTGGTTTAAAGGCCAAGTCACTAATTTTAAGTGGACTAATTCAGCACTATACACTGATAATTTTACTCCATCTGGTTCTGCACTAACTTCGTCTTCTAGCCCAATCTTAGCTTTAACGGCTACCTCACCTAATTTATTAGTCAATTCTGGAACACTTGGGGGAAATTTTACAAACTTAGGCGCTACAACCTATAGCTCAGCTACACCATTTCCTTTTAGCGCCCCAGTTCCAACTATAACAACATCATTAACTACTTTACCTGCCTTATCAGCTTGTAGATCAACTCAATCTACGACAGCAGGGACATTTACGGTTACCGGGAGCAACTTAGATGCTGATATTACCGTAACTGCTCCATCAGGATATTTAATTTCTACTAGCCAGTCATCTGGTTTTGCTTCATCATTAACATTAACGCGAAGTTCTGGATCAGTTGCTTCAACTACAATTTATGCAGTAATCGCTGCTGCAACTACTAGTCCTGTAAGCGGAAATATAGCGCTATCATCTACTGAAGCAGCTACAGTTAACGTTGCAGTATCAGGTTCAGTGGTGAGTAACAATGTATTTGGTGGTGCATTATCTTTTGATGGTACTAATGATGTATTAACGGTACCGGACAATAATGCTTTAGACTTAACAAACAACTACACATTAGAGGCTTGGATTTATCCAAAATCAACACCTTGGTTAGGTGGTATAATTAGTAAATATAATTCTGCAGGATCGAACGGTTATCTTTTACGTCTGTCAAATTCACCTGGATCAGGGACAGCTTCTGCTAGAGGAATTTCTTTTGATGAAATGGAAACCGCTAATAATATAATTACACCAAATAATTGGTATCATTTAGCTGCTGTCAATAACAATGGGGTAAGAAAGTTATATGTAAATGGGGTTGAGGTGGCATTAAGCGGGACAGCATTCAGTGTTCGTGCAAATACTGATCCTTTAAAAATCGGACAAGATTATAGTGTCGATAATAGTAGACTTTTTAATGGAGACATTGACGAAATTAGAATTTGGAATACGGCTAGAACACTTCAACAAATAACTGCAGCAAAAGATGCACCATTAGTTGGTAACGAGTCTAATTTGGTTCTTTACTAGAACTTTAATCAAGGAACTAGAGGTGGAGATAATACCGCCACAACAACCATTGCAAATGTTGCCCCAACAACACTGACTGGAACTTTAAGTGGATTTGCATTAAATGGCGCTGCTTCTAATTTTATTGGAAGCACGAATGGCCCTGCTATTTTAGGTGGATCTTCATTGTGTATAGGTTCTCCATTAAACTTAACCCACACTGTATCGGGCGGCACTTGGTCTATTCCTGCAACAACCGGTTTATCTATCTCTAATACAGGTGTTTTAACTGGAACCGCATCTACCACAGCTACACAAGTAGTAGTATCCTATTTATATACATATAATGGGTGTCAGTTTACCGATACTAAAACAATTACAATATCAAGCTTAACTGCCGGAACTGCAACGGGTAATCAAGTTTTGTGTTCATCTGCAAATGCATCTGCAATTACTTTGGCTGGTAACACTTCAGGTTCTACTATTCAATGGCAATCGTCTTTAGATAATGTTACATTCAATAATATAGCAAATGCAACATCTGCAAGTTTGAGCCCAGGATCATTAACAACAACAACGTATTATAGAGCTGCGGTTACAACGGCAGCTTGTGGAACACTTAATTCTAATGTAATTATTAAAGGATATAATAATAGTTTACATTTTGATGGTACAGATGATTTTGTTGAAGCTGGCGCTCCATTACCTATTGCTGCAAATGACAACTTTACTTATGAAGCATGGGTGAGACCATCTTTGGTTGATGCAAATTACAGAGGCTTTTTAGGCACACATGTCCCTAACGGTGGACGTGGTCCATCTATGTGGGTAGGGCCTAATGGATCACTGCATACAGATAGTTACAGCGGATCTACTCGTTTTGATATGTTAGTTGATAATTTCTTTGCAGCAAATACATGGGTTCATGTTGCGTGGGTTAAAAACGGCACTACTTACACATTATATAAAAATGGTGTACAAGTTAGCACTAGAACTGCACCTTCATCCGTTTTATTGCCAAACGCAAATTTCACCATTGGTAAATTAGATAACTGGTTTGCAGGAACACTTGATGAAGTTCGTATTTGGAATACTGCTAGAACAGCACAGGAGATTACGGACAATATGAGTTCAACCTTAAATGGTAATGAAACTGGATTAAGAGCATACTATACGTTTAATCAAGGTATACCAGGTGGATCAAATACTTCAATTAATACTGTTGCTAATTTAACATCTACACCAAATTTAAATGGAACATTAACTGCATTCGCTAAATCTGGAAATACTTCAAACTTTATTGATGGATTTAGAGTTCTTTTAACTGAACAACCTACAGCACCAACTGCAGTTTGTTTAAATGCAAACTCAAATACAATTAGTGTTACAGCTTCAGGTTCTGGCATCACCTATCAGTGGTTTACAAATACTGCAAATAATACAACAAACGCAACAGCAATAGCTAATGCAACTTCAAATAGCTATACGATCCCTACTAACGTAGCAGGTACAAGATTTTATTATGTTGTAGTTACTGGTTCTTGCTCATTTAGTATTACAAGTAATATTGTATCTCAAGTAGTAAATTCTTCAACATTTACTACAGAGCCATCTAGCACAGCACAAAATTTAGCATTTGGTGGAACTGCAACTGCTTTAACAGTTGCATCTGCTGGAGCAACTGCTTATCAGTGGTATTCTACGCCAACAATGCCATCATTAGTAAGTGGATTTAGTGGTGGAACTGGCTGGACGTCAAGTACTGGTTCTTTCCAAACATTTGCTTTGTATTCTGGCGGAAATCCTGCGATAGATTCTGACGGATATTTACGATTTGCTTACATTAGTCCAAGTTCAATACATAGAGATTTTAATTTAGATCCAACCGCTACTACAATAACTTTTTCTGCTCAATATGCGTCATTAGACAATAATAATGATAGAGGTAAAATTCAATTGTATTTTTATAATGCTAGCAATACGCAAGTGGGTAGCGTATCACAATCTGCTGATTTAACAGGATCAAATACATGGCAATCTACTGCCTTATCGAATGTTGCAATACCATCAGGCGCAACTAAGGTTCGAGTGGTATTTTATCAAATACAAGAATACCCTTATTGGGCAGGTAACTATGGTATCGCTTTCAGAAATCCTTCAGTTACAACAAACGTTGCTTTAAACGGTACCGCTATTACAGGTGCAACTTCTGCAACATACACACCTTCAACAGCTACACCTGGTGCATTATATTATTATGCAGTAGCAACGGGTGGATGTTCTACAGCAACAAGTTCATTATCTGGATTAATAACAGTGGGTAAAGCAACACCAACTATTGGTAGCATGACTGCAATCAATAAAACATTTGGTGATGCTGCATTTACATTAACAGCTCCAACATCAAATGCAACGGGTGCTTTCACATTTGCATCAAGTAATACGGCAGTTGCTACAATTTCTGGAACAACTGTTACAATCGTAGGTGCAGGTACTGCAACAATCACTGCAACACAAGCTACAGATGCTAATTATAATGCAGGTTCTGTGTCTACAACTTTAACGGTTGCAAAAGCAACACCAACTATTGGTAGCATGGCTGCAATCAATAAAACATTTGGTGATGCAAACTTCGCACTAACAATCCCTACCTCTAATAGTACTGGATTATTTACATTCGCATCAAGTAATACAGCAGTTGCTGCAATCACAAATAATACAGTAACAATAGTGGGCGCTGGTACTATAACTATTACTGCAACCCAAGCAACTTCTGCTAATTATTTAGCAGGCTCTGTAACTACAACGCTAACAGTTGCAAAAGCAAATCCAACAATAGGTATTCAGCAAAATATAACAAGAGGCTACGGTAGTGCAGCAATTACGCTAGTAGCACCAGGTTCAAATAGTACGGGTGCATTTACTTATACAATAAGTGATGCTGCAGTAGCAACAATTTCAGGCGCTACTCTAACAGCCGTAGGTATTGGTACTGCAACTATTACAGCTACACAGGCAGCAACTCCTAATTACAATGCAGGTTCAGTAACTAGAACAATAACTGTTGTAAAAGGAAATCCAACCATTGGAACTTTTGCTGCAATCAATAAAACATTTGGAGATCCTGCATTTGCATTAACAGCACCTTCATCTCTTAGCACAGGTGCATTTACATACGCGTCTAGTGATGCGACAGTAGCAACAGTATCTGGTTCTACAGTAACTATTGTAGGTGCAGGAACAGCAAATATTACCGCTACTCAAGCAACAGATGCAAATTACAATCCGGCTAGCGTAACAACTGTACTAACAGTTGCAAAAGCAACACCTACATTGTCTTCATTTGCTGATATCAATAAAACAACAACAGATGCACCATTTACTTTAACCGCACCAATAAGCAGTGCAGGAACAGGTGCTATAACATATTCATCAAGTAATACAGGGGTTGCCACAGTATCAGGTTCTACAGTAACTATTGTAGGAATTGGAACCACTACTATTACTGCAACACAAGCAGCAGATGCTAATTATTTAGCAGCAACTATTACGGCTACATTAACTGTAATATTAGGCGATAGCGATGGTGATGGTGTTCCTGATGATGTAGAAATCAGAGAAGGAACAGATCCTAATAATCCATCAAGCGTCAAAGATAGCGATGGTGATGGCGTACCAGATTATGTTGAAATAGGAAACGGAACAAACCCTAGTAGCCCATCTGATGCAATCGATAGCGATGGCGATGGTTTGTCTGATTACTATGAAGCACGTAACACCGCTCCAACAAATATTACACTTTCTACAGCTAATGTAAATGAAAATAATGTTGCAGGGGCTGGTATTATAAATTTAGCTGCTACAGATGCTAATATTGGTGAAGCATTCACATATACATTAGTTGCTGGAACAGGCGATACAGATAACGCAAGCTTTACAATTAATGGATCATCATTACAAGCAGTTGCTTCATTTGATTTTGAAACTAAAACTAGTTATAGTTTCAGATTAAAAGTTACTGATAAAGGCGGTTTGTCATTCGAAAAAGTATTTACAATCAGTGTTACTGATGTAAATGATGCGCCAACAAATATTTCATTATCTGCAAATACTGTTGCAGAAAATGCAGCATCAGGAACTAGTGTTGCAACAATGAGTGCAACAGATGTTGATGCAGGTGATACCTTCACTTATACATTAGTAGCAGGAACAGGCGATACAGACAATGCAAGCTTCACAATAGATGGCGCTACTTTAAAAACTGCTGGCGTATTTGATTTTGAAACTAAATCAAGCTACAGTGCAAGAGTTCGTGTAACGGACGCTGCTGGTTTAACTTTCGAAAAAGTATTTACAATTACTGTTACTGATGTAAATGATGCACCAACAAATATTTCTTTATCTGCTAATACTGTTGCAGAAAACGCAGCATCAGGTACTTCAGTTGGTACTTTAGCTGGAACAGATGCAGATGCTGGTGATACATTTACATATTCATTAGTAAGCGGAACAGGCGATACAGACAATGCAAGTTTCACAATAGATGGCGCTACTTTAAAAACTGCTGGCGTATTTGATTTTGAAACTAAATCAAGCTACAGTGTAAGAGTTCGTGTAACGGACGCTGCTGGTTTAACTTTCGAAAAAGAATTCACCATTACAGTTACAGATGTAAACGAAGCACCAACTGCACTTGCTTTAACTGGTACAAGCGTACTTGAAAATGCAGCATCAGGAACTTCAGTGGGCACTCTAGCAGGAACGGATGCAGACGCAGGTGATACCTTCACATATACATTAGTTAGTGGAACAGGCTCTACAGATAACGCAAGCTTTACCATTGCTGGTAATACTATTAGAACATCAGCGGTCTTTAATTTTGAAGCTAAAAATAGCTATGCGGTTAGAGTTAGAGTTACAGATGCAGGTGGATTAACTTTTGAAAGAGCCTTTACCATTACTGTTACAGATGTAAACGAAGCACCAACATTAACTGCTATTACAGATAGAAGAGTATACAATGTTTCTACTTCACAAATTGTTAATTTGGCAGGTATTACTGCTGGTCCAGAAACTGCACAAACAACAACAACAAGTGTAAGTACATCTAATCCTACAGTATTTACTGCTATTAATGTTGTAGGCACACAAATTCAATTTACACTTGCTGCAGGTATTGCAACTCCACAAGATGTTGTAGTAACTGTAAGAGTAAAAGATAACGGAGGTGTTGCAAATGGTGGTGTAGATTCAGTAGTAAGAACCTTTAGATTGGGTATTGATCCAATGCCAGTAGCAACAGCTTCTCCTAATTTAATTACGCTTGGCGCTACTTCACAATTAAGTGCAACAGGTGCTAATGCAGTGAACTATACATGGGTAGCTGTAGGCGGTACGGGTATTGTTGGATCAGGTTCAAATATTAATGTTAGACCTGCAGGCACTACAACTTATGCTGTAGTAGTAACCAATAGTTTTGGATACCAAGCTACAATACCTGTATTGTTAACGGTGATAGTAGATTACAAATTAGTACCTAATAACCTTGTTACACCAAATGGTGATGGCGTAAATGACAGATGGGTAATTCCAAACATTGACATGTATCCAGACAATGAGGTGATGGTTTATGACAAAGCCGGAAGAGCCGTATTTGCTAAACGTGGCTACAACAACGAGTGGGATGGTACTGTTAATGGCACTAAGTTAAAAGAAGATGCATATTTCTATGTCATTAAATTTAATAAAGACGGCGCGTTACCAATTAGAGGTTATGTATCAATTGTTAGATAATCCTAATTATTAAAAACGTCAAATCAAAAAATATGAAAACATTGAATAAAATATTTGCAACCATCAGTTTAACTATTGTTAGCGCTGTTGCTGTAGCTCAAAACATCAACTCTATTAATCCCCCTGCATCACAATTTTTTAGTAATAAGTATATTAGTAATCCAGCACAAGCAGGTGCTGGAACGCTAGCTGGCTTAAAATCTACAGTTAGTTATGTGGGTCAAATGGAAGCGATTCCAGGATCACCTTCTACTAGGTTGTTAACGCTCGATTATAAGTCTAATGGTAATGTGGGATTGGGGCTTCTTGTAAGTAAAGAGTCGGCTGGTTTATTTAACAATACGAGGGTAATGGCTAGCTATGCTTACAAAGTTGATTTTAATGCAGAAGGAACAGCCAATTTAAGACTGGGAATGTCTTTTGGATTTACACGTCAAATGATTGATTTGGGTCAGATCAATGCATTACCTGGGGATGCAGCTGCTGTTTTTTATAACAACCGCGAAGCATTGCTAGATGCTGATATGGGTTTTGTATACACCGACCGTAATTTTACATTAGAAGGTGCAGCGCAAAACCTACGTAGAAGTATGGAAAAATCATACACTACAGAAGCAGATTTCAATTTGTTTTATGCTGCAATGAGTTACAACATTAAGCTGAACAATGAAATCAATGTAACGCCTAAGTTTGCTTATAGAGGGGTAAAAAACTATGATAATATTGCAGATATTGGTGCAGAAATTAGTTTTAAAGAGCCGCTAAAGCTGATGGCTATGTACCATACCACAAAATCAACGAGTATGGGCTTTCAGTACAATAAGAACAACCGTTGGCAGTTTTATGGATTTTATACCACTCCAACAAGAGCATTGGTTGGATTAAATGCGGGTGGTTTTGAAATGGGTGTACAACTAAGAATGGGAAAATAAAATAGCATAACTCGCTGACTATCATTTGTAACACCTGCATTGTTACAAGCATTAACCTCAAAGTGTCATTTTAGTTAAACAAAAATGCACTTTCTTAAGGATATTTGCATTTTATGTAATATCTGTTCTCAAGTGTATTTTCTTTTATGAGTTTTGCTCCCTATTTCTATTTTTCTTTTGTACTTGTTTCAATGTTTTTGATACTAGAAGTCACAAAAAATTTCAAGCATTCTTTACTACTAAAGATCCAATTCATTGGGGCACTAACTTTCGCTATTGTCATAAATCTATTTTTATTTAAAGGGCCATTAACTGAAATTGAATTATCAATTGTAACATTAGTAATTGATCTGATGCCAATGTTTGTGCTCAATATAGCACTCATATTATACGCCTATAAAATTCCAGCCTGGGTTTTTATTGTAGAAGTAAGCGTAGGTATCATTGGTGGTGTTTTAGTTGGTGTTTTTACATCCCCTATATCTACTAATTTTGTCCATTCAGAAACGTTTCAATTTTACGCCATTGCTTCTACTCCAAACTTGTATTTAAAAATATTTCGACTATTACTACTAAGTTCTTACTTTATTTATTTTGTTGTATTTATTGTAAAAATTCTATTTTTTGTACAACATAAAAATAACTTTTTCACTCCTTTGCGGTTTTGGATAACGCTCATGATACTAAGTTTTCTGCTTTACATTTTTGAAAACACATTGCCTATTCATGTTTATACCAACGGGGTTTATTCGACCCATATTTTACCCATATACCTCATGTTAGGCATATTATATAGACCCCATAGTATTAATGTTCCTTGGTATCATTATGATCTAAGTGGTATTAATAAGGTTGAGATTTCTAAAGATAATTTTGAGATTGCTTTTTATACTTCACAGTTTTATTTAAAAGAAAAAGCTAGCATAGAAAATTTATCTATTGATTTAGATGCTAATAAAATAGTTGTTACTGCTTTTATTAAAAAGAATACAGGACTTGGTTTTGCAGATTTAATTAATAAAAGTAGGGTAGATTATTTAGTAGACTTATTAAAAAAGGGGAAGCATGAAGATTATACGATTGAAGCATTGGCAAAAATGTCTGGCTTTGGATCGAGACAAACTATGTATAAGGCCTTTGCTAAATTTAAAAATCAATCTCCCACTGATTTTATTGATTCGCTAAAGCACTAATTATTGCGGACAATACGTGATAGTTACATGTAATTATAACTTCGGGACATATGAAATAATTTATTCTATAATATAAAAAATAGTTTAGCATAACACCTTTCGTGTATGCAAAAACTTCTACTTTTTTCCTTTATATCCTTATTGCATTTTGATGTTTTTGCTCAAGTTGTAATTCCACCCGCAAGCCCATTAATTTTAAACACAAGTGGTGGTTCCGGTATTGTGTCTAGCAGCTACATTATAGACTGGAGTGTTGGCGAAGCCACCCTGATAGAAACTTATTTTGGTAGAAATGGCTCTCCTTCAAGTAGGGTTGGTGCTTTTTGGAATGTAACAAGCGGCGTACTGCAACCCTTCGATAAATTATATAAGCCAACAAGGCCTACCTGGCTCCCCGAAGAAGTAATTATATATCCAATACCCGCGGTTGGTGTTATTACCATCAACATACAATCTTTTGCCATAGGTAAATTAATGTTCCAGCTAGTGACGCAGGAAGGGAAAATATTAGGAACTACGAGTATTGACAAAAATGGCTATCAACTCATCGAAAAAACAGACTTAACCAGATTAAGTGCGGGGGTTTATTATATAAAACTTGTACTCGAAAATTTAGCTGGAGAAAAAATAAAATCTGGTGCATTTAAAATCATAAAAGAACGAAAATGATAAAAAAATACATTTTTATTGTAATGATGTTGGCTCTAGTGTCAAGTGTAATGGCACAAATACCCCAGCAATTAAATTATCAAGGAATTGCCCGAAATGCAAGCGGAGAGCCAATTTCTGCACATGTAATTACGGTTCGTTTATCAATTATTGATAGCGCAGCTAATGGAATTATAACCTACCAAGAAACAAAAATGGTTTCTACTAACTATGTTGGTTTGTTTACCATTGTTATTGGTGCTCCGGGTGGAACGAGTGTAATTGGAACGATCGCTTCTATCAATTGGTCTACTGGGAAAAAATATATAAAATTAGAAATTGATCCAAATGGTGCAACTAATTTTTCGCTAGTTGGAATGAATCAGTTGCAAAGTGTTCCATTTGCATTGGCTTCATACCCTGTTGGTCCAGCCGCTGGTGATTTGGTTGGAAATTATCCCGCACCTTCTATTGCCAATGGTGCTGTTAGCATCGCAAAACTAAATCCGTTAGTTGTTACAACACTTAATGGTAAATTAAACATTAGCGATACTGCTACTATGTTACTGCCCTATGTTAAACAAGTGGCACTTACTACATTATTATCAAATACAGTAATTCAATCTGACCTTGCATTAAAAGAAAACACAGCCAATAAATCAGGTACTACTACACTTGGCACAAGTGATGTTTTGTTTCCTACGCAAAATGCCGTTAAAACCTATGTAGACGCTGCTTCTTCTTCAATTAACTTAGCAATTAATAACGTAAACAACACGTCGGATGTAAATAAGCCTATTAGTGCACTTACACAAACAGCGCTTGACTTAAAAGAAAACACAGTCAATAAATCAGTTACTACAACACTTGGTACAAGCGATATTTTGTTTCCTACACAAAACGCCGTTAAAACTTATGTAGATGTGGCTGTTGCGGGTGTTTCAATTACGGATGGTTCTATCACCGATGCAAAAATAATTAGTCTGGCTGCCTCAAAATTAACGGGCGTTGTAGCTATTGCAAATGGAGGAACTGGAGCCAGTACAATTACTGCTGCAAAAACAAACTTAGCACTTAATAATGTAGACAATACAACAGATATGAGTAAGCCTATTAGTTTACTTACACAGGTTGCACTTGATCTAAAAGAAAATACTGCTAATAAATCAGTTACAACTGCACTTGGCATTAGTGATATTTTATTTCCTACGCAAAACGCCGTTAAAACTTATGTAGACGCGGCAGTTGCAGGCGTTTCAATTACTGATGGATCTATCACCGATGCAAAAATAATTAGTATAAGTGCGGGTAAATTAACGGGTGTAGTTGCTATTGCAAATGGAGGTACGGGTGCTAGTACAATTACTGCTGCAAAAACAAACTTAGCACTTAATAATGTAGACAACACAACAGATATGAGTAAGCCCATTAGTTTACTTACACAGGTTGCACTTGATCTAAAAGAAAACACAGCAAATAAATCGGCTATTACAACACTTGGAGCAAGCGATGTTTTATTTCCCACACAAAACGCCGTTAAAACTTATGTAGACGCGGCTATTGTTACCACAGCTATTGCCGATGCGTCTATCACCGATGCAAAAATAATTAGCGTAAGCGCGGGTAAATTAACGGGCGTTATAGCTATTGCAAATGGCGGTACAGGTGCTAGTACAATTACTGCTGCTAAAACTAATTTAGCACTTAATAATGTAGACAACACGTCGGATATAAATAAGCCTATTAGTACACTTACGCAAACAGCACTTGACTTAAAAGAAAACACCGCTAATAAATCCGTTACTACATCACTTGGTACAAGCGATGTTTTGTTTCCTACACAAAACGCAGTTAAAACATATGTAGACGCAGCGGTAGCCACAACAGCTATTGCCGATGGCTCTATCACCGATGCAAAAATAATTAGTGTAGGCGCGAGCAAATTAACGGGTATAATTGCTATTGCCAATGGAGGTACCGGAGCAAACACAATTGCGGCTGCTAAAACAAATTTTGCACTTAACAATGTAGACAACACTTCTGATGTAAATAAACCAATCAGTACCCTTGCCCAAGCAGCGCTTGACTTAAAAGAAAACACAGCAAATAAATCAGTTACTACAACACTTGGTACAAGCGATGTTTTGTTTCCTACACAAAACGCAGTTAAAACATATGTAGACGCAGCGGTAGCGGGCGTTTCAATTACAGATGGTTCTATTACCGATGCAAAAATAATTAGCGTGGCTGCCTCAAAATTAACGGGTGTTGTTCCTGTTGCAAAAGGCGGAACGGGATCGGCAACATTATCAAGTGGATATGTAAAAGCGGGTGTATCTCAGTTTACAACTACCTCAACTATTCCAGTAAATGATGTGGTTGGTGCCATCAAAAAAGTAAATGGCACATCGCCAGATGCCAATGGCGATTTAGTACTTACATTAAGTTTAACCTATACGGGTGTGTACAACAACGGAAATTTTTCTGCAACAGTACCTACGCCTGCAAATAGTAATATTTATATCGTTTCTTCAGATCCAACACCTTCAAATAATGGTAGAACATTTATTTATGATGGAGCAGTGTGGAGAGAAATTACAGCCAACCAAGCTTCTACAGATGCCCGTTATTTAAGATTAGATGGGGGAACATTAGTGGGCGACTTAACTATTAATGCTACAAAAAAAATCACCCTCACTGATTTGCCTACTAGCTCTACTGATGCCGCCAATAAATCTTATGTAGATGCTGCTGTGGCTGGAGCAACCATTGCAGACGGTTCAATAACAAATGCCAAAATAGTAACTATGGAAGCTAGTAAATTAACCGGCCTGGTAGCTATTGCAAATGGGGGAACCGGCGCAAGCACCATAGCTGCAGCAAAAACTAATTTATTACTTAACAATGTAGACAACACTAACGATTTAAATAAACCAATCAGCACACTTACTCAGTCTGCTTTAGACATCAAGGAAAATACGGCTAATAAATCAATCAATACGGCGCTTGGCACAAGCGATGTTTTATTCCCTTCTCAAAAAGCGGTTAAAAATTATGTAGATGCTGCTGTGGCTGCTACCGCTATTGCCGATGCATCTATAACCGATGCAAAAATAATTAGCCTAAGTGCCAGCAAATTAACCGGCGTTGTTGCTATTGCAAATGGCGGAACCGGTGCAAGCACTGCAGCTGCTGCAAAAATCAATTTAGCACTCAACAATGTAGATAACACTTCGGATGTAAATAAACCTATTAGTTCGCTTACACAAACGGCACTTAATGCAAAAGAAAATGCAGCTAATAAATCAGTTACTACTACACTTGGTACGAGCGATGTATTATTTCCTACACAAAACGCGGTTAAAACCTATGTAGACGCCGCTATTGCTACAACAGTAATTGCTGATGGCTCCATCACAAATGCAAAAATTATAAGCCTAGCTGCTACTAAATTAACGGGCCTGATGCCAGTTGCCAATGGTGGAACAGGCGTTGCAACCATTACCGGTATTGTAAAAGGAAATGGAACTAGTGTTGTAACTGCAGCAGTTAATGGAACCGATTTTTCGTTGGTTAGGGAAATAGCAGATGAATTTGCTGCAACTGTTGGACAAACAGTATTTACACTTACGCAAACGAAATCTGCGAATAGCAAATTAAAAATGTTTATTAATGGCGTAAGAATTAGTAATGCAGCTTATGCTTTAGTAGGAACAACACTTACGTATACGCCCGCTAGTAATGCCAGTTACGCTCTTACTTTAAGTGACAGAATTCAGTTTGATTATTATTATTAATAGATAATTTATGCGGATACTTATTTATATTTTTATTGTATTTTTTTCGATGGGTACAGTTGATGCGCAGTTAACCATCAATGGAAAAATCAGCACCGTTCCAACTACGTATGTAAATACCAATGGAAAAATTGGAATCGGTGAGGGATTACTTACGTCTGGAAAAAAAACAAAAACATTTGTTTGCGGGGATGACATAATGATCAATCACGTAACGACTGATGGTGTTGCGCCTTTAGCAAAAACGGTTACTTACAAAACTGTATTAACCACCATTAGTGGTGCCAGTAAATGTTGGATCACTTCTAATTTGGGTGCTACAAATGAGGCTAGTTCTGCAACGGATGCAACCGAAAATGCTAGTGGTTGGTATTGGCAGTTTAATTATAAACGAGGTTATAAATATGCGGGTACGACCAGAACACCAACTGCTTGGACTTCTTCAGGAGCCCAACCAGCTCAAGATTGGCAGCCTGCTAATGATCCTTGTACCATTGAGTTAGGGGCTGGTTGGCGCATACCTAATTTAACAGAATGGACAGCAGTCAGAAATACAAATGGTTATTTAAATAATTTTTCTTCTGTGTTAAAAATACATGCTGCAGGATATCTAGCCTATCAAACAGGAGTAATTACTGATAGAGGCTCGGGTCATCATTATTGGTCTAGTGATTTTTCGGATGTGACATTTGCTAGAGCGTATGTTATATTTCCACCAAACACATATACTGTTTCTGGTAACAATAGACTTGCTGGATTTAGTGTAAGATGCATTAAAGACTAAGAAAATTATTTTCTTGCTATCTTAAAAGTTTTTGTAGACGTATTGGTAGCTGTAGTTGCAGACTTTACAGTGATAGTAGCTGTACAAACAACGTTGGTCGCTAAATTAGAAATCATACCATTAATTGGAACCATGGTACTTGCAGCTAGGGTAGAACTTGAAACGGTAGAACCATCAGAATCCTTTTTAACAACAATGTCGGTGATTACACCAGCTGTAGGCATTTTAGAAGTAACTGAAATTTTTACTTCTTGCGTAGTACCTAGCGCTGCATAAATATTTGATCCTGGATCAATATCGTACGTGAAAACAATTGCGTCTTCGGTGGGTGGTGGAGGTGTTGGTGGTGTAACAGGACCGCCGCCGCCACTACCGCCACTGCCTTTACCGCAAGCAGCACTTACTAGTATCACAAACAAAGAAAATACGATAAGTCTAAAAGAAAGTTGTTTTAACACGTTACTGTTATTTTTGGGTATCATTAAATATTATCCAAATATCATTAAAATTTACCGAGTTTGTATTTTTTACACATTGTTTTTATACCTGATTTATAATGAGTCAATTATGCATTATGAAAGCCCTTTTATGGTGTAAGGTGCCCTGTGCGGGCGGTTTAATAGCTTATTGGCCTCATCATCATTAATAAAAGTTTCATCGGTGGCATTCCAATAGAGTTTGCGCTTGGTTTTCATGGCAATAGAATGAACAATACAGGTAGAACATGACCTATGGCCTACTTCTACAGGTGCTATAGGCTGTTTTCTAGATTTTACACAATCGAGCCAGTTGCCATGGTGCTCGTCACTTCTGTATAGGTTAACCTCATTTTCACCAATCACAGAAGTTATTATACCATCATTACTAGCTGTTAATGCCTTTTGGCTTGATGCTGCAACTGGGTCACTAGCACTTGCTTTATAAGCCCCTCTTGTAACAAAAATCCATCCTTCGGTACCAATATATTTAATGCCATTTGGAAGGTCGGTGCTAATGGTCATTTTTACGCCATTGTCATATAAGCCGTAGGTGGTAAAATCGCCCATAACATCCCATAATCCCGACGTTGGATAAACAGCTGTACCCCAAACTTCTTTGGGTCCGGTGTACTCGGTGTTCATAGCCCAGTGTGCACAGTCGATATGATGGGCGCCCCAATTGGTTATCATGCCGGCACAATAGTTTTCGCCACGCATCCAACCCGGTCTGCTATAATCGTTTTGTGGGTGCACCCTTTTTTCGGTGTAATACATATACGGTGTTGGCCCTAACCAAGCATCGTAGTTTAATGTACTTGGAATGGGCATTTCTGGTTCTATATCACCACCAGGATCTTTGGGTAAGCCAATAAGTACTTCTTTTAATTTTCCAATGCGTCCATTTCTTACTAGCTCTGCAGCATATCTAAATTGCGTACTTGATCTTTGTTGACTACCAATTTGTAAAATACATCCTTGCTTGTGCACCGCATTACTTAATGCGCGACCTTCCTGAATCGTAAGCGCAGTAGGCTTTTGCAGGTATATGTCTTTTCTTGCTTCAGCTGCCAAAACACCTAAGTAAGCATGTGAATGATCGGGCGTACTAATGAGTACCGCATCAATATCTTTATTGTTTAAGAGCTCTTGTGCAGCTGAATACATTTTTACACCATCGTAAGGCTTGCCATATTTTTTAGAATAGAAATCATTTACAAACTGCTTTCCTTCTTTTAATCTTTTACTATCTACATCACATACCGCCATAATATTTGCATGGTTGTATTTGAGGGTTTCAAACATATCGTGTTCTCTAGAAATGCGCCCAAGACCAATGGCACCAATATTAATTCTATTGCTAGGTGCACTCGGTCCAAAAACGGCAGCGGGTACAATGGTTGGAAAGCCAACAGTAGCAAGGGTTGCGCCGATGGCACCCTTAACAGAAGTTTTCATAAAATCTCGTCTATTTGGTTTTTTATTTTCTGTCATTGCAATTATTTTTTTTAAGGTAATAATTTATTTGATAAGGATACTTTTTATTTGAAAATTATTTGATTGAATTCAATTACTTTTAAGGATAAGACCATGCTTTTATGAACCGCCGTTTGTATCTATTATATGCTTTATGGATTGGTTTTTCTGCGCCATTGATTGCGCAAAAACCAGTTAAGCAAATCCTTCCCAATGTTATTTATATATACCTCGACGATATGGGTTATGGTGAACTGGGTTCATATGGGCAGCAAAAAATAAAAACACCCAATCTAGATAAAATGGCCGCCGAAGGTATGCGCTTTACGAGGCATTATTCATCAGCACCGGTGTGTGCACCAGCCCGCGCAAGTTTAATGACGGGTAAACATACGGGTCATTCATACATTAGAGGTAATTACGAATTAGGTGGTTTTGAAGATAGCACAGAAGGTGGCCAAATGCCGTTACCAGAAAATACGGTTACCATTGCCAAACTCATGCAGGACGCAGGTTACACCACGGGCGCGATTGGTAAATGGGGGTTAGGTATGCATGATAATACGGGCAACCCTAACCAGCAGGGCTTCGATTATTTTTATGGTTATTACTGTCAAAAGCAGGCGCATAATTTTTATCCAACGCATTTATGGGAAAATGGAAAATGGGATAGTTTGCGTAACCCATACATATATGTGCACCAAAAATTACCAGCAGGCACGACCGCAGATTCGGCCTTCGAAAAATTTATTGGAAGCGATTATGCCATTACTAAAATGGCTCAAAAAACAACGGCATTTATCAATAAAAATAAAGACAAACCATTTTTTTTGTACCTACCCTACACGGGTCCGCACGTTTCATTGCAAGCACCAAAAGGTGAAGTTGCCAAATACTTAGGGCAGTTTCCTGAAGAGCCCTATTTAGGGTATAAAGGAGGCTATGCACCAAATAAATATCCATTGGCTACATATGCCGCTATGATTACTTATATAGATACGCAAGTAGGTGAAATATTTAAATTATTAAAAGATTTAAAATTGGATCAAAATACGCTGGTACTATTTTCAAGTGATAATGGTGCCACTTTTGATGTGGGTGGCGTGCAAACAAATTTCTTTAATAGTGTTGCTGGTTTTAGGGGACGCAAAATGGATTTGTATGAAGGCGGTATTCGCGTTCCATTTTTAGCACGCTGGCCATCAAAAATAAAGGCAGGCACTATTTCTGATTTTCCTTCGGTGCAGTATGATATGATGGCAACACTGGCGCAATTAACACGCCAAAAAGCACCCGTATCGGATGGCATTTCAATATTACCTACTTTATTAGGAAGCCCTCAAACACAAGCCAGTAGGCCGTTTATGTATTTTGAATATCCCGAAAAAACAGGTCAAGTAGCGGTTATGGTTGGAGATTGGAAAGGGGTAAAATCGGATCTTAAAAAAAATAAACAAGCGCTTTGGGAAATTTATAATGTAAAATCAGACCCGGGGGAAACTACCAATGTTGCAGCGACTCATCCAGATCTTGTGCAACAAATGGAATCGATTTTAAAAGCGAGTCATAGACATCCGCATATTTCTGATTGGGAATTTATAGATGGAAAATTACCTGTAAAAAAATAAATAAATATTGAAACTGAGCTTTATAAAAAAAACTATTTGTTGGTTATTGCTTTGCGCAATGTGTTTGGCGCAATTGCGCGTAGATGCGCAAACTAGCATTAGCGCGAGACCCAATATCATTCATATTATTATCGATGATATTGGCTACGATGATTTTTCGAGTTATGGATCACTGTATTATAAAACACCGCATATAGATGCGCTAGCAAAAGAGGGAACCCGCTTAACTAATTTTTATGCACCACATGGAACCTGCACACCAACGCGTGCGGCTATTATGACAGGGCGCTATAGTC
>JBEDIY010000118.1:0-5950 GCA_041173245.1 Bacteroidota bacterium
TCATAAAATAAGCAATCGAACATGAGTTACATTATTGAAGTACATGCCCGTCAAATTTTAGATAGCCGTGGCAATCCTACCGTAGAAGTTGACGTATTAACAGATGATGGCGCTATGGGACGCGCAGCAGTACCAAGTGGCGCAAGCACCGGTATTCATGAAGCTGTAGAACTTCGTGATAATGACAAGAAAAAATATGTAGGCAAGGGTGTATTAAAAGCAGTAAAAAATGTAAACACATTAATATCTGATGCCATTGTTGGTTTTGATATTACACAACAAGCAGCTATCGATGAAGCGCTCATTGCACTTGATGGCACACCTAACAAAAGTAAACTAGGTGCCAATGCCATGCTAGCTGTTAGTATGGCTGTTGCAAAAGCAGCTGCAGAAGAAGCGGCACTTCCTCTTTTCAGATATATTGGCGGTACCAATGCAAAAACATTGCCGATCCCAATGATGAATATTTTGAATGGTGGTGCGCACGCTGATAACAAAATTGATTTCCAAGAATTCATGATTATGCCAGTAGGTGCTTCTTCTTTTAGCGAAGGCTTAAGATGGGGTGTTGAAATTTTTCATACTTTAAAATCTGTGTTAAAGAAAAAAGGATACAGTACCAATGTTGGTGACGAAGGTGGTTTTGCGCCAAACATTCAAAGCAATGAAGAAGCGATTGAAACGGTATTAACTGCCATCAGTGCAGCAGGTTACAAAACAGGTTCTCAAATTGTTATTGC
This sequence comes from Bacteroidota bacterium, assembly GCA_041173245.1. GTDB lineage: Bacteria > Bacteroidota > Bacteroidia > Chitinophagales > Chitinophagaceae > Sediminibacterium. Next base: position 741 of record JBEDIY010000118.1, read on the forward strand.
CATGGACGCTGCAAACAGTGAATTATGGGATGCCAAGAAAAAGAAATACGTTTTCCATAAGAGTGATGGTAAAATAATGAGCAGCGATGAGCTTGTTAAGTACTGGGAAAAATGGGTAAAACAATATCCAATCGCTTCTATTGAAGATGGTATGGCAGAAGATGATTGGAACGGCTGGAAAGCCCTCACACAAGCGGTTGGCAGCAAATGTCAATTAGTGGGCGATGATTTATTTGTTACCAACGTTGATCGTTTACAAATGGGTATTGATAAAAAAATTGCCAACGGTTTACTTGTAAAAGTAAATCAGATTGGTACTTTAACTGAAACGATCAATGCTGTTACCCTTGCACAACACAATGGCTACAATACCGTGATGAGTCATAGAAGTGGCGAAACAGAAGATACTACAATTGCTGATTTAGCAGTAGCCTTAAACTGTGGTCAAATTAAAACAGGCTCTGCTTCAAGAACAGATCGTATTGCAAAGTACAATCAGTTAATCCGTATCGAAGAAATGCTTGGATCAACTGCAATTTACCCTAAAGGAAAAATTAAGTTCGGCACCAAATAAAATTTTGATTGTGAAAAAAGTAACATCCATACTTACCAATAAATACCTCCTCGCAGGTTTATTTTTTATTGTATGGATGTTATTTTTTGATCAACGAAATTATTTTCAGCAAAAGGAAACGATGGGGGAGCTAGACAAGCTGGAAACAAAAAAAAGATACTACGAAGAACAAATTGAAAAAGCCAAAGCCGAGCTTACCGATTTGCAAAATGACCCTGCTGCCCTCGAAAAATTTGCCCGTGAACGTTACCTCATGAAGCGCGATGGTGAAGACGTTTATATTATTGAAGATTCTTTGGTTGCCACAAAATAAAGCAGGTCCTATCTCGTTTATAAAGGGTATGGAACCGTTTAAAGAGGAAGATTTATTGTTATACCTATACAAGGAGTGCCCCAAAGTCACTTCCGATGCCATACAAACTGCCTTAGAAGAAGGTTCTTACGTACTCGAAGAACAATTAAAAACCCTTCGCCGTTCTATTGCGCAGCTAAGTGCACTTGAACTTAAAAGACCCTCCCTTTTTTCGCTAAAAGCGGTTAGCAATTATTCCAAAAAAGTAATGGACTAGTATTTCCATGACTAAAAAAGAAAGATACGCCGGTGTCATTGCTTATTTTGAAGCAAAGGTGCCCATCGCCGAAACCGAGCTTTTATACGAGAACCCTTTTCAGTTATTAGTGGCCGTTATTTTATCTGCCCAGTGCACCGATAAGCGGGTGAATTTAACAACGCCATCTATTTTTGCAAAATTTCCGACGCCACAAAAAATGGCAAAGGCAAGTTTTGATGATATGTTTGCGCTTATTAAAAGTATTTCCTATCCAAGTAATAAGTCTAAACATTTGATACGCATGGCCAATTTGCTACTGTCTAAATTTGGTGGCGAAGTACCCATGACTGTAGACGAACTTGTGGAACTACCGGGTGTGGGTCGTAAAACGGCTAATGTTATTACTAGTGTGATAGACCAGCAGCCCAATATGGCAGTAGATACCCATGTATTTAGGGTGAGTAAAAGACTGGGGCTGGTATTACAAAAAGCAAGCACACCACTAGCTGTTGAAAAAGAATTAATCAAAAATATTCCTTCTGCGTTAGTGCACAAGGCACATCACTGGCTCATATTACATGGTAGGTATACCTGTTTAGCTAGGTCGCCAAAATGTAACAGTTGTGGACTGCAAGAGTATTGCCGTTATTACAACACCAAGGTGTTAAAAGTCAAATCCTAGAGAGAAGTAATACAGCGGCTTACCTTTAAATACGCCCTTCATAGGCCATGCTGCATCTAGTTTCATAAAGTATCCAAGTAATGTGCTTCTAACACCAAAACCATAGCCGCCTGCAAATGGGCCAAGTCCGCCCGCATCTAGTTTTACAACTACTGGCGAGTTGATATCAGTAATCACATCACCCGGACGTTTAATGCCGTTATACTTGCCATTCCATGCGGTGCCTAAGTCAACAAATTGTGTGATTTGAAAATTACGTAAAAAGGCATTGTTGATGGGCCTATTAAAAATAGTTGCAAAAAGCGGGAGTCTAAATTCAGAATTAATCACAAACGCATTGTTACCATTTGCAATATTTTGTTGGTAGCCTCTCATATTCACAGCCAAAGATTGGAATGCATAACTCTGATCTTGTGCAGGGAAATTTTGACCATTAAACTTTGGATTGATCCAACTATCAACACCACCTAGGTAGTAAATAATTTTTTGTCCGCCCCACGAAAAATCTGCAGCAGCTCGGCCAGCCCAAATAAAGTTTCGATAAATTTTATAGTAATAGCGTGTGTCAAAACCTAAGTTTAAAGTGGCCTTGCCATTATTCATTTCTGTTTTAAGGGTAGGCATATTGATATCAAAGAATACTTTATAACGAAGTCCGTTCCAAATATTTTGTGTTGGATTGATGGTATTATCATGTACATACTCGATGCGTGATACTATAAATCTACTTACGGTATCTGGGTAGGCAAGTGCGCCTGGGTCTGGATAGCCCACGCTATTGTCGTAAGACTTTAAAATACCCCTGTCCATACGAAGTCCAAAAGTGGCACGTAAACTTTTTACTTCATTAAAAGGATATGCAATATTACCTTGGTATAAATTGGTGATGAGCATATTTGTAAACGGAGAACTAAAGTAGTTGGTTACGTTACTTCTATAATAGGTAAAACCCCAATCCAATCTTTTCTTAAAATTCTGGTAACTAAAAATAATATCCTTGTCTTTCAAGTCGGTTCCAAAACGAATACCGCCCATGAACTTTTGATCCTCTAGTAAATCGCTGGTACCAATTCTTAAATTAAAGTTGAAGTTATTTCCGTTGTTCAACTGAATAGGGCCTGCGCCACCTGCATAGGGTTGGTATCTATTGAGTAATAAATTATTTGAAAATCCACTTAGTATATAATCACTGCTAAATTTAAGTCGATAATCATAAAGCTTGGAATCGCTTAAAATATTTTTTGCTTTAGCACTGAGTATTTCGGCTCTTTTTACAGAAAAACTGTCTGTTGGTTCGTCCGAAAATTCTGATTGAAAAAGATTGGCCATCGCAGAAGTATCCTTGGTTTTTTTATACACAATGGCTTTGCCTTCCTCTGCTCTTACATCGTCCATTACTTTTTTCATGAAAGTAGTGGGTCTTAAATTAAGGTTTCTCTTTTTTAGTGCGATGGAATCTACGCGTAATTTGTATAAGAATTTGTAATCACCCTCGCGTCTTACTTCACTAACCTGACCTTTATCTCCAGCAATTCTGGTTTCTAATAATGAGCTTTGGTAATTGGTAATTGGAAAAGTATAGGTTGAGTCTTTGTATACTTGAAAAAAACTGATGCTATCTGGTTTTTCTCTTTGCCAGGCATTTAGGGTAGAGTCAATTTCTTTTGGCGATGCATTACGTAACATGTCATCACCAATATGATAAAGTGTATCTAGTCCATTTCTTTGTGTTGCAAAAAATCCAGCCCATCTATTACCTACACCATTTTCATCCGCTACAAACGTAAAGTGGTTGGTATTGTAGCCCATTGGATAGCTGGCATTTCCGTATTTTAAATTGGTTAGCTGTGTAATTTGTTTGTTTTTGCTGCTATTTAAATAGTCAACCATAAATACATTAAAATGGTACCTGCTTGGTATGGCAGTGTCTGCACTTGGTGCATATGGACTTGGTCTGTTCGATGAAAATAAGATGCCAGATTTATTAGGAAAAGAAACAAAACTTGGATGCAAATCGTCAAATACATCATCTGTAAACTGGGTTAATTGATTTTCTTCAATTTTGTACGTGTAAATGTCGGTGTGGCCATTTTTAGCAGCACTCATGACCACGTTATTGCCATCTAGCATAAATGATGCATCTATAATTTGATCGATACCGGCAATTTTTTGCTTGTATCTTTTGATGCGTGTTACCACGTCGTAGACAAACATTTTTATAGCGTTCTCTTCCGAATAAATCACTAATAATTTGGTGCCTTTGTTATCCCAAGCCAGAATGGGATAATTAGGGTTGATATCCCCTTGATTGGTTCTAACACCGGATTTTAAAAGCACGCGACCGTCGTAAAAATTTTCCATGAGCTTAACACTGTAAATACCTCTGTTAAATTCTACAACTGCGTAATTGTTGCTTTTTGGATTTGGGTTGGCCTGAAACCTGAAATAATCTTTTTTAGAAACGTCTTCTGAAATATTTAGTTGACCCTTTGGTGAATTCTTTCTTTGACGAATATCTTTCGCATATTTATCTTGTTCATATTCCATGAATTCAGATAATACTTCTTTAAATTTCTTTTTACAAACTTTTAGAAAAGCGCTATTTAAATTTTTATAGATTCTAGCTAAATACAGTAAGTATGTAATATTTTCTTTTCTGTATTTGACGCCAATATAATTCCAAAAAGCATGGCCCGCTAGTGTAGGCTTGTCAAATGCAAATTGATAAAATGTATTGTATCTACCACTAAGCATCGCACTTTTAAGTGCATCATCTTTTTCTACGCTCCAGTTTTCGGCTGCATACACCACATACCCATCTACCATCCATTTTGGCAAATCAAGTAATGCTTGATTGCTTGCAAATTCTCCGATGTCTTCACCAAATAATACATTGTCAGATAATACTTTTGCAATGCCTTCTTTAACTTGTTTTTTCAAATTGGCATGGTTGCCGTCAAAGTACACTACAATTTTATTGTTCACAAGTTTGGTTAATCCGCCTGCGCTTTGCCAATCAGATCCAAGCCCAATATTGCTGCTTTTATAATCTTCATAATTACTGTACACAATAATATTAGCCCTTCGTTGTAACGAGTATTCTATAAAATTTTCGATGCCTCCTAGTTCCTGTTCGGCTACCTGTGCCACAAATTGACCAAGTGCTACCCCGCCCTGTGAGGTATAGGTGTTGAAATTGGGGGATTGATGAAACTTCCACACCAGTTTTTTATATTGAACTCTATTTTTACCAAACTCCACTGCATTCACCTGCGCCTGGCCAAAAACAGCCAAACTACTCATGATAAAAATTAGTCCTATTCTTTTCAATTTCATATCCGAACTTTAGTGTTTTAAAATTAGTCAATTACCTTGTAAAATTTTCATAAAACGCGCATGATCC
>JBEDIY010000119.1:0-17179 GCA_041173245.1 Bacteroidota bacterium
GGTTTAATAACGTTATGTTAAAGACCTTAGTTAGTCAGCTAACATTATGTTAAAGCATTAATTTGAAAAAACGACCACCCCATCAAATACATCCACAAGCACCGGCTTTGTTTTATCCACCTCTCCTGCGAGTATTTTTTTACTAAGTGCATTTACAATGAGTTTTTGAATAAGTCTTTTTAATGGCCTTGCCCCCATTTGAGGATCAAACCCTTGCTCTGCCAAAAACTCTAATAAATAATCAGAATATTGAAGCGTAATACCTGAAAGTGCCACCATTTTTTGAAGCCCTTGTAATTGAATTTTTACAATGCCAAGTATTTGCTTTTTTAAGAGCGGGCTAAATATAATAATTTCATCTACCCTGTTTAAAAATTCGGGCCTAATGGTTTGTCTTAACAGTTCCATCACTTCAGTTTTTGCTTTTTCCGTAACTTCTTCAATATTTTTTTCCGTTACTTTTTCAAAAGCATCTTGTATTAGATGACTACCCATATTACTTGTCATAATAATAATGGTGTTTTTAAAATTCACTTTACGGCCTTTGTTATCCGTTAAATGACCATCATCTAATACTTGAAGTAATATATTCCAAACATCGGGGTGCGCTTTTTCAATTTCATCAAGTAACACAACACTATATGGTTTGCGTCTAACCGCTTCCGTTAATTGACCACCCTCATCATAACCCACATAACCCGGAGGCGCTCCAACAAGACGTGACACCGAATGTTTTTCTTGGTATTCACTCATGTCGATACGTGTCATGAGTTGTTCGTCATCAAACAAATAATCGGCAAGTGCTTTGGCAAGTTCAGTTTTACCTACACCCGTTGTACCTAAAAATATAAATGAACCAATGGGCTTTTTAGGATCTTGAAGTCCTGCTCTACTTCTTCTAATAGCATCAGAAACCGCTGCTATAGCTTCTTCTTGTCCTACTACCCGGTTGTGTAGTTCATCTTCTAGGTGGAGTAATTTTTCACGATCCGACTGCAGCATTTTACTTACCGGAATACCCGTTGCTTTAGCCACACTTTGTGCAATATCATCGGCGTCCACTTCTTCTTTCATAAGTCTACTTCCGTTTTCACTGATGGTGCCAAGTTGCGTATTTAAAGTTTCAATCAGGGCTTCCTGGTCTTTAATTTTACCATAACGTATTTCAGCAACTTTACCATAATCACCATTGCGCTCAGCTTGTTCGGCTTCTAGTTTATACCCATCTATAAAAGTTTTAGCTTGTTGAATTTTTTCTACGACTTCTTTTTCTTCCTGCCACTTTGCTTTTAAAGTATCACGCTCTACCGATAAATTACTAATTTCTATGTTGAGTTCCTTTAATTTTTCTTCATCATTTTCTCTCTTGATGGCTTCACGCTCAATTTCTAATTGTCGAATTTGACGCTCGAGTGTGTCTAGCTCTTCGGGCATAGAATTCATTTCAAGCCTTAGCTTGGCTGCACTTTCATCAATTAAATCGATGGCTTTATCCGGTAAAAAACGGTCAGTAACATAACGGTTAGAAAGCTCAACGGCTGCAATAATAGCTTCATCTTTAATCCGCACGTGGTGGTGCGTTTCGTAACGGTCTTTTAAACCACGTAAAATTGAAATGGCATCTTCTACACTAGGCTCATCAATCATTACTTTTTGAAACCTACGCTCTAATGCTTTGTCTTTTTCAAAATACTTCTGGTACTCACTTAACGTGGTAGCACCAATGGCTCTAAGTTCACCTCTTGCAAGTGCTGGCTTTAAAATATTAGCGGCGTCCATCGCACCATCGCCTCCACCTGCGCCAACGAGTGTATGTATTTCATCAATAAATAAAATAATTTCTCCATCACTTTCTGCCACTTCTTTTACAACGCCTTTTAAACGCTCTTCAAACTCACCTTTATATTTAGCACCCGCAATTAAAAGTCCCATATCTAGTGTATAGATAATTTTAGACTTTAAATTTTCTGGAACATCGCCATTTACAATGCGCATGGCAAGGCCTTCTGCAATGGCTGTTTTACCCACACCAGGCTCACCCACTAAAAGTGGATTGTTTTTACTTCTTCTAGATAAAATATGAAGTGTTCTTCTGATCTCTTCGTCTCTACCAATGACCGGATCAAGTTTACCAAAGCGCGCTGCTTCATTTAAATTAATCGCATACTTTTTAAGCACATTAAATTGTGTGTCTTGGGTTTGCGAACTAATTTTTTCGCCTTTACGTAGTTCCTTAATCGCAGCTACCAATCCTTTTTCATTCAAGCCTGCATCTTTCAAGGTTTTTGCAGAACTATCATTCACATGGAGTAATCCTAAAAGCAAATGCTCTGGACTGATAAATTCGTCTCCAAATGTGGCGAGCATACTATTGGCTTTTAAGAGCGCCGTATTTATGTCTCTCCCAATTTGCGCACCAGGCTCGGCACCTTGCACTTTAGGAAGCTTTGCCATGGCCTCCGTAACTTTACTCGCTACAAATGCCGCATTTACATTGTTCTTTTTTAACAAAAACGAAACCGTACTATCCTTATCTTCCAATAAAGCTTGTAACAAGTGCTCTGTTTCGATAGAAGGATTGTTATTGTTAAAAGCGAGTTGTTGGGCCGCAGCAATTGTTTGTTGCGCTTTAATTGTATAATTGGATAAATTCATAGCTTTACTTTTTTGAATACATAATATGTGTGCAAAAACGGTACTAAACCCATTTATTTGTTTGTAATACAACAAAACCGGAAAATATGTCTGCTAAAATCACCTCAACCTGCTTGAAAGTCAGTTATATCATAGCTTTCATGCTATTCTTTCAGGTTTCTAAGGCCCAATTAAATTTTACGGAACTGAGTGCCAAGCTAGAAGCTAGTAAAGCAGAACTAGGCGGTAAAGCGGTTTTACTGGTTTATAAAGATGGAAAAATAGTATTTGAAAAAAGCGTAGGTGAGTTTACCCCAAAAACACAGGCGCCTATTGCAGCAAGTACCCAGTGGCTAACAGCAGCACTTGTTATGAGTTATGTAGATGAAGGCAAACTCTCACTCGATGATAAAGTAAGTAAGTTCCTTCCCATATTTTCAAAATATTCTAAAGGGTATATCACCATTAGAGATTGCCTCACGCATTTAACAGGCATTGAAGGCCCATCCATTGGATCTTTAAAAGACATGAGTAATTCTAAAAAGTTTTCAAGCCTTGATGAAATTGTAAATGATATTGCTTCTAGTAAAGAAATTTTATCCAACCCAGGGCTTGTATTTAGATTTAATAATATTGGATACACGATTGTTGCTAGGGTTCTAGAAGTGCTGAACAGAAGAGGTTTTGAACAAATGATGGCGGAGCGCATTACAAGGCCACTACTCATGCGTACGACCAATTTTTTTAGTTACACCGTTATTAATCCGGCAGGTGGTGCACAATCGAGCGCTTATGATTATATGAATTTTTTATCCATGCTTTTAAATGGAGGTATTTTTAATGGAAAAAGAATTTTGTCTGAAGCTGCTATTGAAACGATGTCAAAAGCAAGTTCTACTCAAGGAATGGTTAAGGAAAGTCCTGCTATCTTACAAGGAAAAAATTACGCGATGGGACAGTGGATTTTAGGAACAGATGAAAATGGAAAAACCACAACGGTAGTATGCCCAGGGCTTTTTGGAACTTGGCCACTCATTGATTACTGTAGAAAATATACCTTTTTAATTTTTACACCCGGCGATGCATCAAGTGAAAAAAAGGAATTAATGGCTTCATTTAAAACAATTATTGACAATCAAATTGTATCAAGTTGCCAATAAATCGCCGATGCAATTAATTCAAGAACATACTAGATTCATAAAGGAAACGGCTTTATCGCTGGGGTTTACGCATTGTGGTATCGCAAAAGCAGCACCCCTCGATGAAGACGCCAGGAGGTTAGAAAAATGGCTACACGCTGGTATGCAAGGATCTATGCAATACCTAGAAAATCATTTTGACCTCCGCGTAGATCCTACCAAATTAGTACCGGGTGCCAAGTCGGTGATTACACTTACCCAAAATTATTTTACACCAAAAAAACAACCAGCAGATAGTCCTAAAATATCGACATATGCCTATGGCACCGACTATCATTTTGTGATTAAAGAAAAACTAAACAAATTACTTGAGGCGATTCAACAAAAAGCGGGTGATATTGTGGGACGAGGGTTTGTAGATTCGGCACCTGTACTGGAAAGAACCTGGGCGCAAAAATCAGGGGCTGGATGGATTGGAAAAAATGGAAATTTAATTTCGAAAAAAGATGGCTCTTTCTTTTTTATTGCAACACTTATTGTAGACCTCCCGCTTATTTATGACGACCCTTTTGCAAAAGACTTTTGCGGCTCTTGCACAAAATGTATTGACGCATGCCCCACAGATGCTATTTTACCGGACAAAACCATTGCAGGGAATAAATGTATTAGCTATTTTACCATCGAATTAAAAGACGCTATTATTCCTTCCGAAATGAAAGGTAAGTTTGACAATTGGATGTTTGGTTGTGATACCTGTCAAGATGTATGCCCATGGAACCGCTTTAGTAAACAGCACGTGGAGCCTGGGTTTACAGCTAACACAGCCATTGAAACCTTTGGAACAAATGAATGGAACAACTTAACCAAAGAAGGTTTTAAAACGGTATTTAAAAACTCTCCTTTACAGCGGTCAAAATTTGAAGGGATTACAAGAAATCTTGAATTTATTGAAGCAATCCCTACTACAAACCAAATAAACCGGAGTTAATTAACTGCAATGTTTTTGTACGGTCTGCGGTTGGCACCAGTAGTGAAATATTATGTGCACTACCGCCATAGCTTACCATAGTAACAGGAACTTCATCAATTGCATTAAACAATTTTTTAAGTACCGAATCTGTGTGTGCAATGTGATTGCCAACAATCGATACAATGCTTTGCTCCTTTTCAACTTCTACGCTACCAAAAGGTTCTAACTCTTTTACAATGTTAGCTAGGAATACGTCATTATCGATAGTTACAGATACAGCTACTTCAGAAGTCGTAATCATATCGATAGAGGTCTTGTACTTTTCAAACACTTCAAATACTTTACGTAAAAATCCATACGCCAATAGCATTCTACTGCTTTTTATTTTGATGGCGATGATGCCATCTTTAGCAGCAACTGCTTTTATTCCTTCGCTACCAGCTTCTTTGGTGATAACGGTTCCAGCAGCATCAGGCTGCATGGTATTTAATAATTTAACAGGCACATTTTCTTGTTGTGCAGGCCAAATACAAGTAGGGTGTAAAATTTTGGCGCCAAAATAAGCGAGCTCGGCAGCTTCATCAAAACTAAGCTGCTCAATAGCTACTGTTTTATTTACAATGCGCGGATCGTTGTTGTGCATGCCATCAATATCTGTCCAAATTTCACATACACTCGCGTTACAAGCAGCAGCAACAAGTGAAGCCGTATAATCACTTCCGCCACGTTTTAAATTGTCAACTTCACCTCTAATATTTTTACAAATATATCCTTGGGTAATAAATATTTTTTTATCAGCATGTGCTGCTAATAGTGCTTTTAATTTACTACGAATAAGCGGCAAATTAGGTTCTTCATTTTGATCAAGCACCATAAAATCAAGTGCAGGAAGAAGCAAATGATCTTGACCTTGCTGTTCTAAATAACAACAAAATAATTTGGTACTCATGAGTTCACCCTGTGCTAAAATATCTTTATTGAGCGCATCACTAAAAGAAATTTTAGTGATGATATTTAAAAATTCGAAGTGCTCTTTTATAATGGCATTACCTTTTGCAATAAGTGCCTCTGTTTTTAACAGATCTAATACAAACGCATGGTAATGCGCTTCGAGGGTGTCAATTTTTTGTTTGGCCTCGGTTTTATTTCCAGCACTTAAACTATTGCTAATGTCTACAAGTGCATTGGTGGTTCCACTGAGCGCACTTAAAACAACGATTTTAGATTCAGCATCTTTGGTAATGAGTTCATACACTTGATGCATACGTTCTGGCTTACCTACACTTGTACCTCCAAACTTCATTATTTTCATAATCGACTGCTTTTAATTGCGGAGCAAAGGTAGGTAAATCGGAGAAAAAATAGGCGCTAACAAAGCACTAGAGTTGAATGCCAAAACGGGCACCTACTTCCTGTAAATCTGCAACTACAGGGCCTACAACGGGTATACCTTCCATCATCCTAGTAGTTTCAGCCTCTCTTTCCGGATCGCCAGGAATGAGCACTTTTTGAGCAGGATCTATAGGTGTTGCATTTCTAAATCTTGTGATCCAGTTGTCCATATTACTTTTAAAATCTTGTGCGGGTCTAAATGCATCAATACGCATGGCGCCAAAAAAATGTCCAAGTCCTTCGCCAGGCATATTTTGAGGAAGCGGAATATAGGCTGGAAAAGGCGGTGCCCAAGGCCCATAACTACCACCACTTAATACCGCCGAAAAAATATCTACTATAGAACCTAATGCATAGCCTTTATGACTACCATGTTCTCTATCGCTTCCAAGTGGCAGTAGTGCGCCACCCTTTTTTAAAATATTAGCGTCCGTTACATCATTGCCATTTTCATCCTGCACCCAGCCAAGCGGCGCATCTGCATTTTTTCGTTGCAGCATTTCTAGTTTTCCATTGGCGGCCGTGGTTGTTGCCATGTCTGCAACAAAAGCAGGTTCATTACCCGCCGGAATGGCCACCGCAATTGGATTGGTGCCAAGCATTTTTTCTGAAGAAAATGTTGGAGCAACTAGTGCACTTGCATTGGTCATGGCCATACCAATCATATCATGTTCTAGCGCCATCATGGCATGATAACCAGCAATACCAAAATGATTTGAATTTTTAACAGATACCCAGCCTGTACCTACCTGCTTTGCTTTATCAATCGCAATTTGCATGGCATAAGGCGCTACAACTAGGCCAAGTCCTGCATCACCATCAACCACAGCAGTAGAAGGCGTTTCATGCACAATAGATAAATTAGGGGTGGAATTAATACGACCCGCTTCCCACAAACGCACATAACCACTTAAGCGTGCAACGCCATGTGAATCGATGCCGCGTAAGTCTGCAGCAATTAAAACCTTGGTCGCTGTTGTTGCATCTTTTGCAGAACAACCCATGGCTAAAAAAACAGACTCTGTAAAACTGTATAACGCTTGGTAAGAAAAAACAGTCATGAATAATTATTTAAAAAAGACGGCTCCCGATAAATCTTTATCGAGATAGTCTAACCCTTTAGCAAGTTGATGCAAAATAAAACTCGCTTCTTTGCGGGTTAATGCTTTTGTCAATTTTGGTACAGCAAGTCCAGCATTTGTATACGTTTGATCTGCAATTAAAAAACCTTCTGCTATTTTAGCTGCGCGCGCCGCCTTACTATTTTTTGCAACTGCTGTATTAAACGAAGCAATCATTTCAAATAGCACAGCCGTTGTAACAGGATCATTTGGCTTTAATGTAGAAGAAAATTTAAATGGCAATAGTGCTTGTAATCCAGCACTAATTTCAGCATGTGTTACCAATGAATCTGGTTTAAAATAGGTTTTATTGGCCCAACCTATGGACTTTCCAATACCTTTAATAATACCCCAAGAACCAATCCACTGAACGGCCTTAAAAGCGCCATCTGTATGCTTTATATCAGCGTAAGGCATGAGGTATACGTTTTCCGTTAAGAGTACTTTTTGAACCGTAGTAACTGAAACGTCTTGCACATTGATATTTTGTTGTAACGACACCGCAGCTAGCGCACCAGCGGCCTGCCCTGTTAATAAAACAACAGGTTGTAACCTAGTAGTTCCATTCGCAATATTACTGACACTAATTCCTTTTTCACAAACCACCAATCCTTGTATTTTTTCTGGCATCAAAGCACCTAATGGAATATTAAATGATGGTACCGATGGGAATGGAATAGGTGGCACTTTACCATTATAACGTGCATGGTGATGATCGACTGGATAATCACCCACTGAAATTCCGGTGCGGTATAAATTAGTTTTAAAAGGTGTAGCGATGTGATCAATATTTAAACGCACTTTTCCTTTTAACCTTCTACCCTCTCTATTATATGGCATAAAGGCCATGCCTTCATTTACTTCATCGGTTGCAAAACCAATTTGCGGTTGCTTTAATTCTGTTTGTAAAAAATAGATGAACCCTAACGTAAAGTTTTTAGCAGCGGTATAATACGCTTCTCTTTCGATGGGCTTTTTTTCTACAACATTGATATAATAATCGTTACCAAATGCTGGCCAGTTAAGCATATACTTTAAAGAACCATCCGTTGTTTTTACGCGGCCATACTCCAACACTTTTTGCGTACCTAAACTATACGGCTTTGCATTACAAGGTGCATCTGCGGTAGAACAATAGTAAGCAAGGGCATTGTATCCAGCTGGCATAGCAATTGTTTTATTGGCACTTTTTCCGTAATCTTTTAAAACGGCAGCCCATGTTAAATCTTGAATCACATCTGATTTGCCGGGTGCAATTTTTTCACCACTTTGCGTACTGTCTTCGGTACCTAAATCGTAGGCAGCTCCTGCTCCCGCATATACATCGCCTAAATCTGTGGCGTCTATCACACGCTTTGCGTAAACGGTTAATTTTTGACCCCGCACATTTTCAAACACAGCACCTTTGATGGTATTGCCTTCCATGATGGCTTTATCAAAATACCAATGATAGTATACCTGCATATTAGGCTGCGCGTGCACCCATGATTTAAAAATACTATCAGCTACATGGGGCTCGAAACAAGTTTCGCTCACCCAACCGGTAAATAAATTGTTAGACTTATAATGTTTGTAGAGTGCTTGTCTAAAACTTTCCCAGATCCCACTGCGTAATTCGTGGTTGCCATCGGTACAACTAACTGCCGCCGCAGAAAGCATACCGCCAAGCCATGGTGTATGTTCTACCACAACCGTATTCGCGCCCATCTTTGCTGTTTGCAAAGCGGCGGCAATACCACCCGTGGTTCCACCTACTACGAGTACATCGGTGTAAATAGGTTTGTCCTGCGCCAAACTTGCTCCCGCAAGTAGCACAAATAAAAGTGCAAATAAAATTGAACGCATATTATACTAACTAAAATGGAAGATCGTCAGACTCATTCATATCACCTGCCGGAGGTGCACTTGATTGTCCACCATAAGAAGGCGCAGATTGAGGAGCAGCTCCACCTTCGCTAGGCTTTGCACCAAGTAGTTGAACCGATCCAACACGCACAGAAAGCGTAGCACCATTTCTACCATCTTGCGTGGTGTAGGTTCTAACATCTGGTGTACCTTCTACATATACTTGCGTACCTTTTTTTAGATACGGTGCGATACCTGTTCTATCTGTCCAATACGCACAATCAACCCAAGTTGTTTTATCTTTTTGATTGCCTTGTGCATCTTTATATCGTTCGGTGTGTGCTACTGTAAAGTTGATTACGTTTTTGCCATTTACATTGTTTAAAACGGCGTCCTTTCCTAAATTTCCAATCGCTAATAATTTTATCATGTCTAGTGTGTTTTGGGTAAATATCGGTAAAATGGATAAAAGAGTGAAATTTCGCTTTTCGTAAGGTGTAAATCTTGTGAAATACACGGATTTTAGGCATTTAGCCCCCGATTAGCTTAATTTTGCACCTGAAAAGCAATTCTATGAGCCGGAAAGGAAAAGTATTGGTAGCCATGAGCGGCGGTATTGATAGTACCGTAGCTGCGCTTATGCTCCATAATGAAGGCTATGAAGTGATTGGCATTACCATGAAAACATGGGATTATGCAACCAGTGGAAGAACAAGCACCAAAGAAACGGGCTGTTGCAATATTGATTCTTTTAACGATGCTAGACAAGCAGCCGTACAAAATGGATTCCCGCATTTTATTTTGGATATTAGAGATGAGTTTGGTGATTTTGTGGTAGAAAATTTTGTGGAAGAATATTTAGCAGGTCGAACACCGAACCCCTGCGTGATGTGCAACACGCATATTAAATGGCGCGCACTTTTAAAAAGAGCCAATGCCCTTGAATGCGATTTTATTGCAACGGGTCATTACGCATCTGTGAGACAGCATACCAACGATAGATACGTTATTAGCAAAGGCCTCGACGATACCAAAGACCAGAGCTATGTGCTTTGGGGACTCGATCAAGAATTACTGTCTAGAACCATTATGCCGCTGGGTCAATACCACAAAAAAGATATCAGACAAATGGCGCATGACATGGGCTACCCCGAGCTTGCTAAAAAAAGCGAGAGCTACGAAATTTGTTTTGTGCCCGACAATGACTACCGTGGATTTTTAAAAAGAAACGTAGACGGCCTAGAAGAAAAAGTAAATGGCGGATGGTTTGTAGATCAAGCGGGTAAAAGACTTGGCAAACACAAAGGCTATCCTTTCTATACCATTGGACAGCGCAAAGGACTTGAAATTGCACTTGGCAAACCAGCATACGTTACAGCCATTGATCCTAACACCAATACCGTTGTATTAGGTACCGAAGCCGACCTCGATCAAAACGATATGGAAGTGCTTAAAATTAATTGGATGAAATATAATGGCATCGAAGATGGTACCGAAGCCATTACAAAAATCAGGTACAAAGACAGTGGCGCTACCAGTCATTTGTTTAATACAGAAAATGGTATTCGCGCGCGTTTTTACGAGCCCGTAAAAAGTATTGCACCCGGACAAAGTGCTGTTTTTTATGAAGGTAATGATGTAATTGGTGGAGGTGTTATTCAGCGCGGGATCTTATTATAAAAAACGCTTACTTATCTTTTCTGAAACAGTGCTGCAAACATGGTATCTGCTTTCCCTGCATACCCGGTAAAAAGCTGTTGGTGCAAGAGTTTAAATTCCGGAAAATTAGTTTCCATAAATTTTACTTGTCCTTCATTTTCTGTAGCAAACACCGAACAAGTACTGTATAAAAAATATCCATTCACAGCTACGTAAGGTAGTGTGTTTGTTATAATAGTTTGTTGCAACTGTCTGAAATTATCGATAGTAGCTTCGTCAAAAAAAGCGAGATGCTCCGGGGTTCTTCCCCAAGTACCGCTGCCGGTACAAGGTGCATCGCAAATAATTAAATCAGCAAGTTTAGCAAAATTACTGAGGTCGTGCGCACTGGTTAAATCTACTGCAAATGATTGATAACCGGCCATTCCTGCTGCAGCAAAACGTGTTTGCAAATTGCGCAAAATAGAAGCGCGCATATCAGAAGCCGTTAATTTTATTTGTCCAAAAGTATCAACCGCTAAAATAGATTTACCACCACTAGCCGCACAACAATCCCAAATTCTTTTTTTAGAATCTGCAAAGGCTGCCGCCAGCGCATACATACCCGCAATTTGTTGCGAACTATAATCTTGAATCACCGCTTCTTTATTAATGAGTAGTACTTCATCTAATTTAGTGCCACTTGGAAGCCTGTAACAAGTGTCCGTTATTTTTTCAAAAGTAATTTGCGCCTTATTTAATTTACCCATAACAGCAGCCTCTTGTTTTGGCCTGATACGAATAAATAAATCTGGTTGAGTGAGGTGGCTCCTGTTAAAGGCAGGGGCATCCACGCCAGTAGACAAATGCGCCGCAAAAGGAAAAATACTTGCAGGATTGTATCCTGGATATACCTCCTTAATAAAATCTAATTTTTGTTCCAATGATACATCTGAAGATACATCTGAAGAATTCCAAACTGCAAGCCAACTCGGCTCAAATAAAAGCGCCCAGTTACCAGGCTTGGCTTCACATAAAAAAATAGCTAGTTGTAGACCTTTATCGGCATCAAATTCTTTAATACTTGCACCGAGTCTATAATAGGTATAGCATAAATGCGCAATGGTTCTACGATCCGTAGAACCATGCTTTTTGTGTGCAGCAAAATATTGTTTGAGATGATGCACGAGTGGTGCACCTCCTTTGTAAGCATTGATTATGGTAAGCGCCGAATTAAAATAAGACTGGTAACGCACTTAGAGTTCTAGTAATGTTTTAACCGGATCCTTACCCATCAGTAATAATTCTGGATTTTCTAAAAGCTCTTTTACGCGTACTAAAAATCCAACACTTTCACGACCATCAATAATACGGTGATCGTAACTAAGTGCTAAATACATCATAGGTCTAATAACCACCTGACCATTAATAGCCATGGGTCTATCCTGAATTTTATGCATGCCTAAAATAGCACTCTGAGGAATATTAATAATAGGTGTGCTCATTAAGCTACCAAACACACCTCCATTGGTAATGGTGAAAGTACCACCTTGTAAATCGTCAGCAGTTAGTTTGCTATCGCGCGCTTTACCAGCAAGTATCACAACTGTTTTTTCTACGTCTGCCATGCTCATGCTTTCTACATTACGCATTACAGGAACAGTTAAACCACGTGGCGTGCTCACCGCAATACTAATGTCTGCATAATCGTGGTAAATAACTTGATCGCCATCAATGTATGCATTTACAGAAGGCCACTCGCCGAGTGCCGTAGAACATGCTTTAGCAAAAAAGCTCATAAAGCCTAAATTAACACCATGGCTTTCTTTAAATTTATCTTTGTACTGCTTTCTTACATCCATTACACGCGTCATGTCTACTTCGTTAAAAGTAGTTAGCATGGCCGTTGTATTTTTAGACTCCACCAGCCTACGACTAATGGTTTTACGAAGCGCACTCATTTTTTCTTGACGCACATTTCTGGTATTTAGCTCCGTACCAGCAAATGCTTTTTTGCCCGGATGAGAAAGTGCTTCTAATACGTCTTGTTTTAATATTTTTCCGCCAGTACCTGTTGCGGTAATAGCTGTTGGGTCTACTTTTTTATCAGCAATAATAGCAGATGCTACCGGTGTTGCTTTTACATCGTTAGGGATCGCAGCCACAGGTGCTTCCGATTTCGGAGCAGCTGGCGCCGGCGCAGCCGGTGCAGCCGGAACGGCGGCTGCGGCAGGCCTTTCGGCTGTTTCATCAATTTTAGCAAGCACATCACCAATTAGTAATGTATCACCTTCTTTACCAAGTGTGGTAAGCACACCCGCCTGTTCGGCATTTACTTCAAAAGTTGCTTTTTCACTTTCAAACTCGGCAATCACTTCATCTCTTTCTACGTAGTCACCATCTTTTTTTGTCCACTTTAACAAAGTAACTTCTGAGATAGATTCTCCTATTGCTGGAACTTTTATTTCAATCATAAAATGATATTTCTAAGTATGCTAAATTAAATATTAAATGCTGTTTCAATCACTTCTAACTGTTCTGCAGCATGCACTTTTGCATAGCCGGTTGCAGTAGATGCGCTCGCACTTCTGCTAATCACACCAAAATTAATGGTATGCAAATTCATTTTTAAGAAGCTAGCCGCACCCATGTTTTGCGGTTCTTCTTGCACCCAAAACCATGTAGCCTTGCTGTATTTTTTATGCAGCGCGTTTAATTGATCTTGTGCGAGTGGATATATTTGCTCGAGTCTTACAACCGCGATGTCTTGTCTGTTTTCTTTCGATTGCTTATCTGCTAGTTCAAAATAAATTTTACCAGAGCAAAAAAGTACTTTTTTAACAGCCGACGCATCTGTTACAAATTCGTCGTCAATAATTTCTTTAAATCCTCCTTGCGTAAACGCTTCTACTTTACTAAAAGTACCCGGGTTACGTAAGTTTGCTTTTGGAGAAAAAACAATCATTGGCTTTCTAAAGTTCCAAGTAAGTTGACGTCTAAAGGCATGGAATAAATTAGCTGCTGAAGTGATATTGGTTACTACAATGTTTAATTCGGCAGCCATTTGCAAGAAACGCTCTAAACGCGCACTGCTGTGCTCTGGACCCTGTCCTTCATAACCATGTGGGAGTAACATAACAAGTCCATTTTGACGTTGCCATTTTTGCTCGCCCGCCACAATAAACTGATCAATCATGGTTTGAGCTCCATTACAAAAATCACCAAACTGTGCTTCCCAAATAACTAATGCATTCGGGTTTGCCATGGCATAGCCATACTCAAATCCAAGCACACCATATTCGCTTAACAATGAATTATAAATTCTAAACTTTTCTTGACCCTCTGTAAAATGGTTAAGTCTGTTGTGCCCCTTATTTGTTTGCTCGTCTCTAATCACTGCGTGACGGTGACTAAATGTACCACGCTGCACATCCTGACCACTCATACGAACAATATTACCATCAATAAGTAGTGATCCATATGCCATTAACTCGGCAGTTGCCCAATCTACTTTTTGCTCCGATTCCATGAGCTTGATTTTTTCCTGCAATAATTTTTCCACTTTTTTTAGTGGTTTAAAATCTTGTGGAAATTGCATCAAACGCTCAAATAATACATTAAATCTTTCTTGGCTCACCGCAGTAACTGGTGAAGATTGAAAATCTGCATCTGTTGCTTTACCCATGTTTTGCCATACCAATTCTGGTGGCTGATAATTATAAGGAAGTGGGTGTTGTTTTAAGTCGTCTAGACGCTCTTGCAAATCTGCCCAGAATTTCTTTTCCATGTCTTTAGCAAGCGCTTGTGCTTCAGGCTCACCATTTTGGATTAAAAACTGCGTATATGTTTCTCTTGGATTTTGATGCTTATCAATTAATGAATACAACTGAGGTTGCGTATACTTTGGATCGTCTCCCTCATTGTGTCCGTGTTTACGGTAACACACCATATCAATAAAAATATCCGAATTAAATTGTTGACGGTAACGTGTTGCGATTTCGGCACACTTAACAACTGCTTCTGCATCATCACCGTTTACATGCAACACAGGCGCTTGTACCATAGCAGCTACCGATGTACAATAATCGGCACTTCTAGCATCATCAAAATCTGTGGTAAAACCAATTTGATTATTGATTACAAAATGAATAGTACCGCCGGTATGATAACCACGTAGGTTACTCATTTGAAGTACTTCATACACAATACCCTGTCCAGCAACAGAAGCATCACCATGAATTAATATTGGTAAATATTTATCAAAAGCACTTTTACCAAGTACGTCTGCTTTTGCTCTTGCAAAACCAAGTACCACTGGATCTACCGCTTCAAGGTGTGAAGGGTTAGGCACTAATTTTAAATGAATCTTTTTTTGATCGGGCGTGGTAATTTCTGAACCATAACCCATATGGTATTTAACGTCACCGCTACCCATGGTTTGATCAATGATTGCAGTTCCTTCAAACTCACTAAATATTTGCTCATAGGTTTTGCCCATGATGTTCGCAAGCACGTTTAAACGACCGCGGTGCGCCATCCCAATTACTACCTCTTGCACATCATTTGATGCTGCGGTATTAATGATAGCATCTAATGCAGCGATTGTGCTCTCTCCTCCTTCTAATGAAAATCTTTTTTGTCCAATGTACTTGGTATGCAAAAACTTTTCAAAAATCACTCCTTGATTTAATTTTTCTAAGATGTGCTTCTTTTTTTCTAAATGAACCGGCGCTGTAAAGTTGGTTTCCATTTCTGCAATCAAAAACGAAACTTTTTCTTTACTGCTAATATATTTAAACTCTGCACCAACACTTGATGTATAGCAGGTTTGTAAATGTGTTAAAATATTTTTTAATGAAGTAGCACCAAGTCCAACAAATTTGCCTGCTTGAAATGTTTGTGACAAATCAGCATCTGATAAACTAAAATAAGATAAATCTAAATTGGCTTGTCTGTCTTTACGCGGCCTTATCGGATTTGTTTTAGAAAGCAAGTGGCCCCTATTTCTATACCCTAAAATAAGGCGATACACATTAATTTCTTTTTGCCAATCAATGCCAGAGGCATTTGTAAATGTTGTAGCAGAAGCAGTAGCAGAAGTGGCAGCACCAGATCCTGCATGACCATTAGAAACGGCAAAATCAAAGCCTTCGAAAAACTTTTTTAAGTCTGGGTCTACAGAACTTGGATCTTGCAAAAATGCCTTATAGGTCTCTTCTATAAAAGCGGGATGGGAATTGGTTATATAAGAAAAATCCTTCATGTGATAGTCTTAGGCGTCTAATTTATCAAATTTCCGAGCAAATATCGGTCATTAAAAGCAGAAAAAAAGGGGTAATTTCATTGAAAATTAAGGAAATCGATGTTTTTTTTGAATAAAATTTCAAACTTTCAGGTCTAGGCCTTACCTTTGCCGTCCTGAAAAATAATTAGAACATGGCAAACCATTCAGCTACTAAAAAAGATATGAGACAAGCGGCTAAGCGTCGCGAGCGTAATCGTTATTATGGTAAAACTACCCGTAACGCAGTTCGTGAACTAAAAGCTGGCTCAGATACCAAAGCTTACACAGAAGGATTACCAAACGTCATTTCGATGATTGATAAACTTGCTAAGCGTGGTATTATCCACAAAAACAAAGCTGCAAACTTAAAGAGCAAATTAGCCAAAAAGGCTGTTGTTGCTGCATAAGTTAAACTGCAAGATAGATACTTATCAACTTTGATAGATATTATTAAAACCAACCCTGCGGGTTGGTTTTTTTTGTGCTCCCAATTTCAATTAACTTCGCTGCTATGACAGAAAAAATACTTATCCTAGATTTTGGTAGCCAGTATACCCAGTTAATCGCAAGAGCGGTTAGAGAGGCCAATGTGTATTGCGAAATCATCCCCTTTCATAAGTCATTTACATTTGAGCCCGGATTAAAGGGTATCATACTAAGCGGTTCCCCATTTAGTGTGAACGAAGAAAATGCTCCTGTTGTAGACATCGCAAGCTTTATTCAAAAAGTTCCGGTACTCGGCGTTTGTTATGGCGCACAATTAACTGCGAAAACATTTGGTGGCACTGTCAATAAATCAAACAAAAGAGAATACGGCCGCGCACATTTACAAATACAAGAACAAGATACTTTACTCGCTGGCGTTGATAATGGATCACAAGTATGGATGAGCCACTCCGATTCTATTGTTGCTTTACCCGAAGGATTTCAAATCACTGCGACTACCGAAAGTATTCCTATTGCAGCATTCAAAAAAACAACCACAGACACACATCCATTATTTGGATTACAATTTCATCCAGAAGTTTACCACTCAACGCAGGGTAAATTAATCATCAAAAACTTTTTAGTAAATACTTGTGGATGCAGCCAAAACTGGACCCCTGCTTCATTTGTAACTGAAACAGTTGCTGCATTAAAAGAGCAAATTGGAGAC
>JBEDIY010000120.1:0-37763 GCA_041173245.1 Bacteroidota bacterium
TGTTCTTGTGCTGTTGCTGACATATGATCTCGTTACCTTGTTAAATTACTGGTTTTTTTCTTTCTTCTATATATTTATTTCATACCCAGTAGCTCTACCTGCTCCCTTACTTACAAACACATTCATTGCTACTAGTTCTTGCAGGTCTCTTGTTGCTGTAGCTTTAGATGTATTTGTGATACTTATGTATTTGTTTACATTCATGCCGCCCTTAAAGCCAGTAACACCTTCTTCTAATATTCTATTAATCGCTTTTCTTTGGCGGTCATTAAAACTTTTGTCATACTTGTCAAAAAATTTCACTTTTTTGATTGTAAACTGTATTGTTTTTTCGGCGTCATCCAGTGCAATCATTATTATAGAAGAAAACCATTCTATCCATTTTGTAATTTCTAATTTTTGTTGTGCTTGCTGTAGTGCCTTATAATAATCTGCTCTATTTTCCTCAATGGCTTTTGAGATACTAAATAGTACAGGGTTGTCAAATCCTTGTGAAAGTGCTTTTTCGGCTATAGCTCTACCAATCCTGCCGTTTCCATCTTCAAAAGGATGGATAGAAATAAAATAAAGATGTGCAACAGCGGCTTTAATAATGGGAGAGCTAATTTCACTTGTATTGTACCATTCAATAAATCCCTTCATTTGTTTTGGAATGCTTTTAGAAGGAGGTGCTTCAAAATGAACTTTAGGGTCAGATGCAGATCCTGAAATCACTAGCATTGGAGCAGTGCCTTTTCTCCATTGGCCTGCATTAATGCGTTTGTTGTTTCCCATGAGCAGATTATGCCATTCTAGAATCTTGCTTTGTGTGAGTGATTGCGTATAGGTATTTCTTACATCAATTAGTAATTGACTTAATCCAATAGCATTTTTATCTTTTGGTTCTTGTAAGATAGGTAAACCAAGATTTTTTCTAATAGAAGACATTACATCTATTCTGTTGATTACTTCACCTTCTATTTCAGATGTTTTAATTGCTTCAGCGACCATTATTTGCACAATCGTTTCTGTGCTTATGGCTTCTGGTAATGCAGTGACCATGCCTTTTAATGCTCCTGCTTTTAGCATGAACTTCATCAATTCAGTATCTATTGATGCGCCGTCAAATTTAAAATCAGGCCAATTTTTGTGCTGCCAGTTATACATAATGAGCCAATTAGGAGGTATAATCAGCTCAAATATACGAATAAAATGAGCCGATTGTCAATTATTACCGCCTTCGTTTACTTAATTGCAACGGAATATGCACATTAAAGGTATTTTCTTCAGGTTTCACCTGCTTGGTTTTTTCGTTAAATGGACTTTTCACGGCAGCTGCAGCAAACAATGCTTGCATATTTCCTTTTTTGTCAAATAATAAACAGGGTCTTTCTAAATTAGAGAGTTTTACCTCCGAACCATTACTGAAACTAAGCTTACGCGGTGAAACCATGTAGGAGTTGGCCATTGTCCAATCTTTACCGGTGCTAGAGGTAAGTAAAATAAGAGAACCAAATTCTGTATCAGGTTTTCCTTTGGAAGAAAAATATTTCGCGATCGCATAAAACCGCTTTCGTTTTTTGTCATACCATAAGTACGGATCTTCAGATTCCATATCTGCACTAGAACTAACCTCGCTATAAAAAGTAAAAGGGCCTTCTGGCGTATCGGCCACGGCCATCCAAAAAGTCATATGTCCTAAATCGGGCTTTCTTGATTTATACATCATGTAATACCGGCCATCGGGTCCTTTACAAACAGAAGGATTAACAGTAACCTCAAAAGTTCTTATGCTATCAGGCATGATAAGGTGTTCTGGCTTTTGAAAAAAACTACCATTTAAAAATCCTTTAATGGTAGGTGAAGAAGCCATTCCAATGCGCTGCGTACAATTGTATTTATACCAGTGTAACTGATCTCTACCTAAGTTTTTAGTAAAGTGCATGTTGTCATTGAAACTATTGCTTATAAAGTATAAATAATATTGACCATTAAAATAATTAACTTGAGGATTGTGAAAAGTATACCTGTCCCATCTTTGCTCATTAAAATTTCCTTTCAGTATTGTTTTCACATGTTTGTAGGGTCCAGTAGGTTTATCTGAAACTGCGATAGCTATTTCTGAATATTTTTGCCATCCTTTAAATCCATCAAATATATGATTGAGGCTGTCGTC
This sequence comes from Bacteroidota bacterium, assembly GCA_041173245.1. Taxonomy (GTDB): domain Bacteria; phylum Bacteroidota; class Bacteroidia; order Chitinophagales; family Chitinophagaceae; genus Sediminibacterium. Next base: position 2,156 of record JBEDIY010000120.1, read on the forward strand.
ATCCTTTGCTCTTGTTCCATGGGGCCAGCGTGCATAAAATAGATAATACTTACCGTCTTCGCCAACAATACTACTTCCACACCAGATATAATAACCAGGGTCAATAAAAATATTAGATGAATCAATAGGGCTTATAAGGCTATTGATATTTAAATGATCTGTACTCTTTTTTTGTGCTTGCGAATCATTAAACATTAAAAGCATCAATGCAAATATGGCGTAACGAACTGTTGTCATAGAAATGCTTTTAAAAGTAATCTTATGCATTAGAACTAATGATTCAATTTTAATTAATTATTTGATTTTGTATTGGTGTCGATTTCCCAATCATCAGTTCTAAAGAGATTAATTGGGAGACCATCTTTGCTAAATAGATTTGGTATAGCAGTATTGTTAAACGCATATCTTACAGCCACAGGCGTCTTTATTTTTTCATTAAAAACGATTACTGTATCATCTTTAATTTTTGCTTGTGCAGGGTAAAACACTTTATCTGGACCTGCAATCTCAAAACATGTAATTTCCTTTCCTTTCACAACAATACCGTTACTTGTATTCGTAAATTGAATTTTAATTTTGTCGTCTTCAATTACGTGTGAAAGATACATTGGACTTTCGCAATTAATATTTTTAATACCATATGTTTTGTTTAGTGCTAAATTAGAAAGGCGTAAAGCAACTTCTTTTTTCAGGACAGGATGAATATTGTTTGTGTCAGGCGTTAAATCAGTTATGACAACCATGCCAGTATTATTATAAAGGGAAGATTTGGTTTGGCTTTCCCTAAGAAGTGCGCCAACATAATTATATTCATAATTAAAGGGTGCGATTTGAACAAAATAAAATGGGAAGTTGATTTTCCATTCTTTACGCCATGATTCTATCATTCCCGTAAATAACTTTTCGTATGAGTAGTAATTAATGGTATTACTTTCTCCTTGATACCATATAACACCTGCAATAGAAAAATTTGTAATTGGATAAATCATAGCATTAAATGCTAATTCGGATTTATACGGCCACCACTCAGTTGGCTTTAAAGATGCTGCCCCCTTTTTTATAGCTTGATTACTATTAATAACATATTCTGGAGTCCAAGTTTCAGCTGGGGTGCCGCCCCAATTTGAATTAATTAATCCAATCGGAGCGTTTAATCTTTCATGTAAATTTTTCCCAAAAAAATAGCCTATTGCACTAAAATGGATCATTTCTTCTGGAGAGCAAACCATCCATTTTCCATCTAAGTCATCTTGTCTAGATGCGGATGTTGATTTTGAAACATAAAAAAAACGCAATTTATTATTTGTTGCATTTGGGGCTTCGATTTTGCTTTGTTGTAGCCCTTGATCACCAGACCATTCCATATTGCTTTGCCCACCACACAGCCAAACTTCCCCGATTAAAACATCTTCTAAGTTTATCGTATTTTCTCCTTGAATGGTGATGGTATGTGGGCCACCCGCTTTAGGTGTTTTAATATTGGTCATCCAGGTAGCGTCCCTGCTTCCAATAATTTTATAGGTTATTGTATCCCAGCTAACTTTAATTGAAATTTTTTCGGCTGGTGCTGACCATCCCCATAATTTAATATTCGAATTTTGTTGTAAGACCATGTGTGAGCCAATAATATTTGGTAATCTCACATTTGCTTTACATACAACAAATTGAATGCAGCTAATTAAAACAAGTAATTTATTTTTCATTTTCTATTTTTAATAAAATATCTTTCATTGTAATAATGACACAAAATTTTAGATCATTACCACTTCAATAAAAAAGCAAGAGGAACATCCAACCTGCTTTTCCAAGACTTTTCGGAATGATCCTGTCCGGGCCAAGAGCGGCTTATCCACTGGCTGTTGGTATATTTCTTTTGTTTCATGATTGCATCAACTTGTACTTGTAAAGATGCATACATAGAATCTAGTGTTTCGGTGCCATGATCAAAATAAATTTTATGTTGCTTAGGTGATGGCAAATGCTGTTTTAAGTAAGCAAAAAATACAGCAGGTACTGGATTGTTTTCCATAGACAATAGTCCTGGCCAATGTGTAGAAAGGCATGCGGCTCCTCCAAAAATGGTTGGATATTCACATATGGCATAGAGTGAAATTAAACCACCCATGCTACTGCCTGCTACAAATGTATTTGATGCGTCTGTTTTGGTGCTATAGGTTTTATCAATAAAAGGCTTTAGTTCCTCTACCAAAAATTTGAGATATTTATCTGAAGAAATAGCAAGTCCCGAAAAAATGGATTGTCCACCGCTCCGGTAGGCATCGTAAACTAGTTTTTGATTTTCTTTGGATAAAGCTTCAAAAGGTTTTTGAGGAAAATATTCGGCATGTCTACTCTTTCCTCCATTCCAGATACCTACCACAATACATTCCCTAATTTTTTGTTGCTGCATTAGTTTGGTTACTGTTTCATCAACACCCCACTCTTGTTTATTCCAAGTTATACTACTGTCAAAAAGCATTTGCCCATCATGCATATATAATACTGCATATTTTTTTGTAGGGGTATAGTTGTCGGGTAGCCAAACATCTACATTTCTTGCAGGTACATACTTTGAACTAAAATTTTCAACTCGAACAATGCGGCCACTGCTTGGTGTAGGCAGCTGAGCAAACACATTGAACTGGTTTATAAAGAGGAATAAGCAAAATAGAATGGAAATCTTTTTCATATTAAAATTATAATTAACTATTCATTTTTATTTTTCAATCACCCAACTTCCCTCTTCAATTTCCGCTGCCAATTCTCCTTCGTCCCATCCGCAATAGCCAACAAAAAGTTGAATTTCTTGTTCATGAACGCCATTGTTGTTAATGGCCTCAATTACCTCCTTCATATTTCCCCCTAAATAAAAACCACTGTGCATTTGCTCACCTTCAGTAATAAGATCGGGGCGTTTATGGAGCACAAAGAGGTGATCTTTATCTACGGGGCCGCCATCCATTAGTGGATATGGTTTACTGTTGTTGAATTCAATTAAGTCATGCAACGACTTATGTAAAGGCTTATTAATTACAAACCCTGTAGTTCCTTCGTTGTCGTGTTTAACAATCAAAATAGTGGTATCCTCAAAAATGCTGCCAATTAACGCGTCAGTGCTTTTGATGATTAATCCGGCTTTTAAATTGCTCATAAGTTCGTTATTGGCCTTCAATTTATACTCTTTTGACCTTACCGCAATATAACTATTTGTTCATGCATAGATTGCTGATTTATTATTAAATTACCCCAAAATTGCAAAAATGGAAAGAAGAAAATTCATCCGAAATCTAACCATCGGTACTTCAGTTGCGGCCTTGCCTATTGGCGTATCTGCAAAAAGTGCTTTAAGTAATCCTGCTAAAAAAGTAAGATTTGGTATCATCACAGATGTTCATAATGATGTGATGCATGATGGAGAGTATAGGCTTCGTTCTTTTTTAAATGCAGCAAAAAGTAAAGACCTTGATTTTATTATCCAGCTTGGCGATTTTTGTCAACCAAAGGAAGCCAACAAGGAGTTTTTTGATTTATTTAATAATTACCCTGGTATCAAGTATCATGTTATTGGCAACCATGATTTTGATGCGGTTAATGTGCCCGACAAATTATCTGTAGTCAAAAACTTTTATGGGCTTAGTAGTACCTACTATTCTTTTGATGCTGCAAATTTTCATTTTATTGTTTTAGACGGAAATGAAAAAGATCCCGATTTTAAACAAGGTTACCCTCGTTATATTGGTGAAAAGCAACAAGAGTGGTTAAAAGATGACTTGCAAAAAACATCCCTTCCTGTTGTGGTTTTTGTTCATCAGCCATTAGGTGATGATGAGGCTGGAATCATTAACCGCTCACAAATAAGAGACATTTTTGAAGCAGCAAACAAGCGTGCTGGTTTTAAAAATGTAATAGCATGCATTAATGGTCATACGCATATAGATAATAACCAAGAAATTAATGGCATCCATTATATACAAATCAACAGTTCATCCTATAAATGGCTTGGAGATAAGTATATTACAACAGGTAGATATAGCAAGAAGTTTGATAATTTTTATCCTGACATTAGGTACACGGCACCTTATAAAGATTCTATTTACGCTTTTGCAGAAATAACAGATAAGGTGATTACAATAAATGGGAAGCTTTCTGAATTTGTTGGGCCTCATCCAAAAGACATGGGTTATAATGCATATGATGCAAGCTTTACAAAATCAGATATTACGGATAAAAAACTCAGGTACTAATAATATTTAGGATACGGACTAAGTTATATTGCTAGTATGATCAACTCTATTTAATTTTTTTAATTATAATAAATGTAACATCGTCTGGGTTTTGACCACCGCCTAGCCAGTTATCAATTGCTGTAATGAAGGAGTTTTTTATTTCTTCTGCAGATTTCGTGCCTACAGATTCTAAATGTTGACTTACTCTAAAATAGTCAAATAGTTCATTTTTTGAATTTGGAGCTTCTGGTAGCCCGTCGGTAAGCTGCATTAAAACGTCGCCGGGTTCAAAATCCTTTTCAATTACATCAAATGATTCATTTTTTAGTCCACCCAATGGTAAACTAGATTGATTGATTTCTTCAACCATGCCAGTTGTTGCTTTGTATAAATAAATAGGTGGCATTGCAGCTGAGGAAGTAAGAATTTTTGTTGATGAAATTTCAACAATATTTAAACTCATTCGCAAAGTTCCCAAATTAATTTTTCTTATAACTTCATTTAATTTTTTTAAGATTGAATGGATGGCATCCTCGTTGATACTAAATAAACTTGTTTTAGTTACCGAAACCATCATGCCAGATGCAACTCCATGTCCTGTTGCATCGCCACATATTGATAATATAGTATTATTAGGTTTGATCATAAAATCATAGTAGTCGCCTCCAACTTCTGTTGATGTTCGAATGTATGTTACAATCTCTAAATCTTCCCTGTGTGGAATATTTTTGGGTAAAAAACCAATTTGTAATTTTTTTGCTGCATCTAATTCTTGAGCTTTTCTCTCCTCCTCAATTTTAGCATATTTTCTTTTTTGTATTCCTTTTTGAATCAACAAGAATACAATAATGATGACTATGAATGAAATTGTGATGATAATAATTATAATTCTCGACTTTTCCTTTTGTTCATCCAGCAAATCATTTTTTTGTTGTTCTGAGATCGCAAAATTTTGTGCTTCGTATAATTTATTAGTGCTATATAAGCTATCTTTTAATTTGTTAGCTTTTTCTAAATACAAAAATGCGCTTTCCTTTTGATCTTTAATTTTATGTGCTTTGTATAATAAATTATAGGTATTTAGAACACCCAATGTAAAATCATAATTTTTATCAAGTTCGAGTACGTTATTGGCATATTTAATCGCTGAATCAATTTTATTTTGTTGCAGGTATGCCTCTGCAATACCAAAATTTGATTCCATTACGCCTTTATATCTTCCATTATATAATTGAAGTTTTATGCCATCGTTATACGACTTGATAGCATCATCAAATTTCTTTAGTTTTATATACAAATTTCCTTCAAACACATAAGGAATGCCCCATTGTTTTAAAAATGGTAGTTTTTTATTAATTTTTTGACCGTATAAAAAATATTTTTTAGCCTTTTCAACGTCATTAATTAAAAGAAATATATCACCTAATAAAACAACTCTTTGTCTGGTATCATTTGTAAGCTCACTATTTTTTGCAGAAGATAATGAAGTAAGTTCTACATCAATTTTATTTAAATATTCTAAAGATTTTTCCTTGTTACCTAGATGTGCATAGATATAAGAAAGCATATAATACAGATCATTATATGGTGTTTTGTAGCTCCAAACAGTATTTGAATTAAGTTCAGTTTTTAAGTTTTGGTCTAAATTTATTTTCCTATAGTTTAAAGCATAAAATGCATGGTATAATGCTGAGATATAATTTCCGGTATAAATGTTTTCAATATTTGAATAGATTAGATATACTTTTTCGAATAATCGAGTAGAATTAATTTCTTTTGCTAAAATCTCTGCCTGATTTAGTAGAATTATCGCCGAATCAGATTTACTATAACCCAAGTTGATAGCAGTATTTAAATAGGTAGTTACGTTTTTTGCTTTATCCTTACTTTTAGATATTTTTAAAAGGGAGTCTTTGATATTTATGGATACCATAAACATATTATTGGCACTCTGTGCAATCATATGTTTGAAGGGTGTGAATAATGCAAATAATAGCATTATAGTTACATAAAGCCCTTTTTTTGCTTTTTTCATGTATTCTTTTTTCTAAATTAAAGTTATTAAAAGATAATACAATTATTGGAAAGATATAATTGATAAAAACTTAATTTATAAAATTACCATGCTTTCTTTAATTGCTATATTTTCAACATAAAGTATTGGTAGTTAGTATTTTAAGCGATTTTTCAATAAAGATGGCCAATTAAGGCAAGGGGTCAAATGACTAAAAAATTGTAGTTAATAAATTAATACTATGTGCATATTAAAAAGCCTTATTTTTAAAAGATAAGACTCATCAACGTATTAAAGCAAAATCATATAATGAAGAATCTATTTTTGAGGATCGTTTTCGCATCTAATCTGTTGTTGTTCATAAACTTTTTGTCTCAGGCTCAAAGCAACAAAATTGAAACTGGTAACTTTTTTGTTACCAATTACAGTAGATCGTTTTTGAATTCCGTTTCAGGTAATTGGTCATTATTACAAGATACAGATGGGGTTATTTATATCGGGAATACTGCTGAAGGGATATTAATATATGATGGACAAAAAATAAGACGAGTGTATGATAAGCAGGGGTTGCCTAAAATGGGTTTGACTAGAGCTTTAGTGATGGACTCAAAAAAAACAATTTATACCATAATAGGAGGAGAATTTGGCTACCTAGAAAAAAACAAATTTGGCGAAAGTGTTTTTTATTCTTTGTCAGATAAATTGTCAAAAAAAGATCAAGTTAATTCTGCTCTTTGGTCTGCTGGAGTAATTAATGACACCGTAATTTTTCAATCCGAAAAATTGGTTTATTTATATAAATATAAGAAACCTCTAAAAGTTCAACACTTCAGTTCATTACTTCACACTGCAAAATTTAATGAAGCCGGAGCTTTTTTGCGTATTTGGGGTGAGGGTCTATTTAAATTTACAGGAGGAGCGTTTAAATTAATTCCATCAACGAAGGAAATTTTTGCGCAAAATAGAATTGATGAACAATATATACTTGACAATGGTGATAATTTATTGGTATCAAGAAATAATGGTGTTTGGTATTTGCGAAAAGATGGTTCATTGGAAAAAGCAAAATCTGAAGAGCTTGATAATTTTATAAAATTAAATGAATCCTACACTGGTGGAAAAAAATTAAGAAATAATATTATACCAATTGTTACCATCAAGGGCGGTCTCCTATTTATAGATGATAAATTACAAATAAGGTCAATTCTTAATACTTCTAATGGTCTTAACTTTGATTATACTTCTTCTACTATGCAGGACCGAGCAGGAGATGTGTGGGGTACTAGCGATAATATTTTTAAAGTAAGTTTCGATACCAGTATTACTTATTTTTCAACTATAAATAAGCTCAAAGGATCTGTTAGTGCAATTAAAAGAGTAGATGGCAAATTGTTTGTAAGAACTGGCAAAGACTTATTTGATTTTGTTCCAAAGGGAAATATTAATGGACAATCTACTTTCGAAAAAAATAATATTAATGAGTCGGGAGATGATATTTTAAAGTTTGATGATCAAATAATTACGACGAACAATTATACTGTCAAAACAACTAAAAACAGGGTTACAAAAATAATTAGCCCTATATACAGATCAAACAGTACCATCCGATCAAAATTAAATCCAAGTATCCTATTCACATCAAATTTTGCAGTTGGATTACTTGCGCATCAATATAAAAATGGTGAATGGAAGCAGATTCAATTCACCAACAAGGATAAATTGCCATGTTTCAATTTGGTAGAGGAAACGAAAGGTAAAATTGTTTTGCAATCATGGAATGGATTGTATTTATACGAATACAATAATGAAGGGCAGGGAAGATACACGAAATTAGAAATGGACACTTCATTTACCTCATTAAAGCAATTATTCATATTAACTGTTAATGGCAATATCAATTTATTTGTTGATTCTTTAAATCATTTTTATAAAACAGACTTGGTTAAAAACAAATTAATTTATACCGGTTTTACTATAGATAGTTTTGTAAATAAAGCAGGTTGGTCATACACTTATAATGCCGATTCAAAATATGGCTGGATGCGAACTAAAAGTGGATTATATAAAACATATTTTGATTTTAAAAATGGGTTTACATTTAAACAATATCCCTTTTATAAAGTTGATTTAAGTGAGCTTAGTTCAGCAATGTTTGCGGAAGGCACTGGCGATAAAGAAGTTTTATGGCTTGGTTCTCAAGACGAAAAATTATACCGTTATTTTCCTGAATTAGCCATCAAAGAAAAGCATCAGAATTACAAGGCGCTTATTCGAGCTATATATGCTAATGGACAAAAAGCGCCGCTTGATCTTGGTACGTTGCCATTTAGCAGCAATAATCTACTTTTTGAAGTAGCATATCCTGTATTTGGCAATGAATCTAAAACAACCTTTAGTTATTGGTTAGAAGGTCAAGACAAAACTTGGTCAGATTTTGTAAGTGATTTTAAAAAGGAATACACAAATTTAAAAGAAGGGGCTTATAAATTCCATGTAAGAGCCAAAGATGCAAGTGGTGAGATTTCTGAAGAAGGTGTTTTAGAATTTAAAATTAGTCCTCCTTGGTACCGCACTATTTGGGCGTATGGCTTGTATTTATTACTGCTAATTATTTCTTTCTTACAATTTGGTAAGTACCAGGCTAAAAAATCATTCCAAAAAGCAGAAAATGAGCGTAAAAACTCTGAGTTGGCGGCTGCTAAAGACTTACAAAACAGGTTACTTCCTAAAACATTGCCAGTCGTTCCAAATTTAGATATCGCCGGTTATTTAAGAACTTCAACTGAGGTTGGTGGGGACTATTACGATTTCTTTGAACAACCCGATGGCTCTTTATATGCTATTTGTGGGGATGCTACAGGTCACGGTACACCTTCTGGTATGTTGGTCTCCATTACCAAGGCTGGTATTATTGGACTTCCTCAATTGAGCCCTAACGATATGCTTCACGAACTTAACCGTGTGGTTAAAAAAGTGGATTTAGGGATCTTAAGAATGAGTTTAAACATTGCTCACCTAAAAAATAATCAACTAACGCTAAGTTCTGCGGGTATGCCTCCTTACTATATTTATAGGGCGGCTTCAAATACCACCGAGGAAATTCAAATATCTGGTGTTCCACTAGGTAGCTTTAACGATGCCTATTTTGATGAAATAAGCACAACTTTTAATACTGGAGATATATTGGTAATTATTTCGGATGGTTTACCAGAAGCTCCTAACTTAGCAGGAGAATTATTTGACTATCAAAAATTACAAGATCTAATTGCAACCTATGGTAATTTAAGCGCCCAGGAAGTTATTGATCAATTGATGGTAGAAGCAGATAGTTGGTTGTCTGGCAATCATAATCCGGATGATATTACATTAGTAGTTATAAAACATAAATAATCATTAAATAACAATACATGAAAAAGCCCTCTGTAGAACTAAGGTTGCCTATCCTTCCAAATATGGAACTGATTGCAACGCAAACCGCCGAAGTGATTTCAAGGCATATGGATCTTACCGAAGATCAAGGTGCCGAAATTAGTATGGCGCTCATCGAAGCATGTATCAATGCTTTTGAACACTCAAAAGCAGAAAACAATGTTTTTATTAATTTTTTAATCGAAGATGATTCTTTGGTTATTAAAGTAATTGACCAAGGAATTGGTTTTGATAAAACGAAAGTTGAAATTCCTAAAATTGAAAATAAAATAGGAAAAGACGAAAGAAAACGCGGATGGGGATTACAGCTCATTCAAGAATTAATGGATTCTGTTGAGTTTGAATCAACCAATGAAGGCACAACTGTGACAATGAAAAAAAATATAAAACACTAAAATAAATTTATGAGCGACTTTATTACAAGCGTAAAAGACAATAATTCAATTGTTATAATAGAAACCAATGGTTATTTGAACAATGTGGGTGGCGAAGCGGTTTCTGCTGTTGTTTACGAGAAAATGGCACAAGGACAAACAAAGTTTTTGATCAATATGGCTGGTACAAAAATTGTAAATAGTATTGGTGTTTCTATATTGATAGAAATTATCGAAAAATTACAAGAAGTAAATGGCAAAATTGGATACTACAATTTAGCACCCATTGTATCTAAAACTTTTACAATAATGGGTTTAACTAAATATTCGTCTGTATTTGATTCAGAAGAAGTTGCAGTTAGCGAGTTGTAATGTCATCGGAATTCAATATCAATGATTTACAGTTAAAGTATCTTGAATTAGAGACTTTATTGGATATCACAAATGAATTAAATTCATTTGATCAGATTTCTGTGTTATTACAAGAGATTTTGGTTAAATCCTGTGCGGTTTTAAATGCCAGCTCAGGATTAATTTTAATTGAAGACGATAATTCAGACGTATTACATATTGGCGCCGATTTTAACATTGATATTAGTGTATTAAAAGGCCTCATTTTTAATAAACGGAAAGGGTTTATTAATGATATTAATGAAAGTAGAAAAGCGCTTAATCTTGAAATTGAGCAAGACTCGTTTTTATCTAAAACCTTGTGCAAGTTTGCGCTAATTGCTCCATTATTAGAGAAAAAAAACCTAGTTGGCGTTATTGTATTATTTGATAAAGAGTCTCGTAAGGGACTTTCTCCTTTTCATGAGGCTGATGCCAATATGCTCTCTGCAATTGCCACACAGGCAAGCGTTGCATATAATAATATTAAATTAATTGAAAACATTAAAGAGGCTAAAACATTTAATGACAATGTGATGCAATCTATTGTTACAGGTGTGTTTACTACTAATTTAATGGGTGAAATTAACCATATTAATAGAGCAGCTACATCAATTATCAATATCGAAAAGGAGCATGTTTTAGGCAATCACTACGAATATGTTTTTGAGTCTAACGAGACAGTTACGCAACTCATTACTAAGTGCGAACTTGAGTCTGTTACACTTTCCGAAAGCCAGGTATTACTTCAGTGTAATGGTAAATCAACTACTGTTAATATTTCTGTTTCTCCTTTAATGAATGATTTAAACGAGCCTATTGGATCGGTGGTTGCAATGGAAGACTTATCTAATATTGATAAATTAAAATCGACCTTTAAAAAGTATGTTTCTAAACAAATTGTAGATCAATTGTTAGAAAATGACGACATGCTAAATTTAGGAGGTCAGGAACAAGAAGCTACTATTTTATTTTCTGATATTAGGGGCTTTACGTCTATGTCTGAAACTATGGCGCCCAACGAAGTTGTTGAAACCTTAAATGATTATTTCAATTTAATGATTGAAATAATTTTCAAATACAATGGCACCCTCGATAAAATAATTGGTGACGCTTTAATGGTTATTTATGGAGCGCCTAATGCGACCCCGCAGGATACTGAAAATGCAGTGCTCACAGCCATTGAAATGCAAGAAAAATTGATTCAGTTTAACCAGGACAGAATCATCAATTTAAAGCAGCCAATTAAAATTGGTATTGGAATCAACAGAGGCAAGGTAATTAGCGGCAATATTGGATCTAAACAACAAATGAACTTTACAGTAATAGGGGATTCTGTTAATTTGGCATCTAGGTTATGTTCGGTTGCTGCTTCCGATGAAATTATAGTATCTGATGCTGTTTGGAAAAAAGTGAAGCATTTAAAATCGTTTAAATCTAAAAAATTAAATCCAGTTAAGGTAAAGGGTAAGGTAAAGCCAATAGAAATTAAAGAAATTTTATACAATCGACCGGAGTTTCAATATGACCTTGCTAATAAAAAAATAGAACAATTTCTTTTAGAAAATTTACCCAAACATTATACCTATCATACCATTGACCATATTAGAGATGTAGTGAAGCAGGCCGAACGAATTGCTAAAAAGGAAAAGGTTGATAAGTCGGTTATTCAGGACATTAAACTTGCAGCTTGGGTACATGACGTTGGGTATATTTGGGAGCCCAATAGACATGAAGCTAGGGGTGTAGAGTATGCTACTTCTATTTTAACTGAAATGAAATTCCCAAAATCTAAAATCAGTTTGATTGCCGGAATGATTTTAGCAACAAAAATCCCTCAGTCTCCAAAAAATCAATTTGAACAAATTTTGTGTGATGCCGATTTGGATTATTTGGGAAGAGATGATTATGCTACTAATAGTAATAATTTGTTAAAGGAAATTGAATTGACTAAAAAGCTTACTACAAAAGAGTGGCTACAACTTCAAGAAAAATTCTTGAAAGGGCATAATTATTTTACACCTACATCTCAAAAATTAAGAAATCCTAGTAAACAAACAACACTAAAAAACATACAACAACAATTAAAAATTAAATAGTTATGGCTCAGGCAGGACATAGTGCAAATAAAACCCACTTTCAGTTAGACCGTATTTCGTTTTTTACGGACGGTGTATTTGCAATTGCAATCACCCTTCTTGTTATTGAATTTAAAGTACCCGTTGTTGAACATCCCACAGATGCTTTATTATGGGATCGATTAGCCCATATGGGATTACTATTATTAGGTTTTTTAATAAGCTTTTGTATTGTTGGCTATTACTGGTCAGTGCACCACAGAATTTTTGGCTATGTAGAAAAATATACAAGTAGACTGATATGGTTGAATTTAATGTTCCTTTTCTCTGTTGTATTATTACCATTCACTTCTGGTTTATTAGGCGAATATGCATCAGAAACTCATTTGCATTTGCCATATGGAATATATGTTGCTAATATTTGCCTTACAGCTCTTATGAATGCTATACTATGGTTTTATGTAAGCAATCCCAAACACCAAATATTAACACACGAAATTTCTAAAGAAAGAATATTGCTTGGCTTTTACTTTACGCTTGTAGTGCCTATTTTATTTGTAATATCATTTTTAGTATCGCTCTATGATCCAACTATTGGCAGGTTAATTCCTATACTAATTCCAATTGTTTTAAAATATGGGTTAACTGGGCTTACCAAACGAGCTTTTGCTAATGAAAAAAAGCAAAATTCCTAATCAGCTTATCAAACCACCTCCATACAATAATACCCATCAAAAGCACATACATAGGTTTTTTACAATATATTTGGTAATGTTAATATAAAACATTGTTAAACAGTTATATCAAATAACTATCACAACTTCAAAACAATGAAAGTTATCTCAATACTACTGATAGAGGATGAACTGGATGTTGTAAACTTTGTCAAAAAGGGGTTAGGGGAAGAGTCTTTTGAAGTGTCGGTTGCATTAAATGGTGTTGACGGCCTTGAAATGGCCTCAAACAATCAATATGATATAATTTTGCTAGACATAATGATTCCTGAAAAAAATGGCATAGAGGTTTGTAAAGAAATTAGATTTAAAGGAATTCAAACACCTATACTTTTTTTAACTGCATTAAATACGCCCGACAATATAGCCTTGGGGTTAAATTCGGGAGCAGATGATTACCTAGTTAAGCCATTTAAGTTCAATGAACTTATAGCTCGTATAAACGCTATTTTAAGAAGATTGAATTTGGAGAAAAAGGGATCCCAAGTGTCCCAAGCAAAATATTTTTTATCCAATATGGTATTTGATGATGATGCAAAAAAGGTCAGCAGAAATGGTAAAGAAATTTCACTTACCCCTACTGAATACCGATTGTTATTTACACTGCTCAAAAACAAAGGCAAAGTATTGTCAAGAATTGAGCTCCTTGAAAATGCTTGGGATATCAGTTTCAATTTAGGGACCAATGTAGTAGATGTGTATATAAATTACCTTCGAAAAAAAATAGATACAGATTTTGAACCAAAATTAATACATACTGTGGTAGGTATGGGTTATATACTAAAAGAAGCATGAGTAGTATACGTAAAATTTCAGTTCTATTAATAAGTTCAATAAGCATCCTTTTGTTTTTTTTGGGATCAAGCGTTTATTTCTTTTTATCAAATTACTCTTACGCAGATTTTTATAAACGGCTAGAGGCAAGAGTTAGTGTCGCAGAAAAATACCAATTCGAAAGAAATCAAAAAGACGCTCAACTATTAAAAAATATCAGAGACGAGCATTTGGAATTACTAAGTGATGAAAAGGAGTACATACTGTATTGCTCAAATGAAAAATCTATAAAACATTTAGCAGACTCGAATTTGCTTCCCATTAATTTCCTTAATTTAGTTTATAACAAGCAGTTTGCCAATTTTCAAAAAGGCGATATTTTTTATTATGGAAAAAAAAGAAAAACATCAGAAGGCTTTTATTTTATAATTGTTTCAGCAAAAAATTACTACAACTCTCACCATTTAATTTTACTAAAAAAAGTTTTATTGTCAGGCGGATTAATTTCAATTCTAATCATTATTTATTTCACCTATTTATTTTCTTTGAATTTTTTTAATCCTATCAATAAAATAATCGCCAAAGTAAATAGTATAAGTACTGATAATATACATTTGCGACTCGATGAAAATCAAAATACAGTTGAAATCAACAGGCTTGCCACCACATTCAATAATCTTTTGAATAGGATGGAAATCGCTATAGAAACTAACAAAAACTTTATTAGCAATGCTTCGCACGAATTTGGCACACCACTTACTGCTATTATTGGTGAGGCAGATGTGGCTTTAATGAAAGATAGAACTTCAGTTGAGTACCAGGAAACCTTGCAAAAAATACTTAAACAATCAGAAAGGCTTAACAAAATAAGTCAGTCATTGCTGTTTTTAGCACAACTTGGATACAAGGAGAATAAATTAAACTATACTATTTTAAGAACTGATGAGCTAATAATGCATGCAAATGAGATTATGAATCAACTAATTCCTAAAAATAACATAAATATAGACTTCGATCTTTTACCCGAAAATCCAAAAAAATTAAAGGTATTGGGGAATAAAGAATTACTCATATTAGCCATGACAAATATTCTTACAAATGCCTGTAAGTATTCGAGTAATAAGCCGGTAGTAGTAAGTTTAGCCTCCACAGACAATGAAATTGTAATTATTTTTAAAGACCAAGGTATTGGTATTCCTGAGTCCGAATTGCCATTTATATTTGATCCTTTCTATAGGGCCAGCAACACTGCCGCATATGATGGTTATGGGATTGGCTTACCACTAACTCAAAACATTATAAAAATTCACAAAGGCGAACTCACTATTAGTTCTGTGCTTCATAAGGGAGTTACAATACAAGTAAAACTACCTGTCGCTATATTGTAAGGTCCTAAAATTTTAGACATATCCGGCTCGGACTGCTAAAAACATTGCTATAACTTAGCTTTATTACGCCAATATGCACCTGAGCGCCTTGCAATCATCCTTTGTGTTAATGTGCGCGTATTCTACATTCTAATCAAATTCTAATCTTAATCTTAGTTGGCTCTAATAGCATCATCCTAATGTTGCATTATAAATTTATTGCCAAACGAATGGTGAACAAAATATTAATTCCGACCGATTTTAAAGTAGAGTCTTTAAATACGCTAAAATATAGTCTCGAAGAACGAAAGCAAGAGAAATCAAGTATTATATTAATGTTTTCGGCATACAACAGTGATTCAATAACTGAACTACTATTTTATAGTCCTTCTAAAATAGTAGAAGCATTAATAAGTCCCAATTTTAAGGATGCAATAAATATTATTAAAAATACATACGAATCTAGTATTCATTCCTTCAAAATTGAACTTTTTCATGGCTTAAATAAAAATGCTTTTTTAAATTTTTATGAAGCACATGAAATTGACCTTGTCTATTTGCCCAAAGAGTATCGCCTGAAATTATATAAAAACGGTTTTGATCCTATTCCCCTAATAAAAAAATCGAAAGTGCAGTATCGAGAAGTGGCTTGGACAAGCGAACATGATCTAACAGAAAATGACCATTTAAATCAATTATTCAAATAAAATAGTATGAGCCAAGCAAAATTTCCAACAACCCCAATTGGGCGATTAAAGTTATTTTTTACCTTTTTTGATTCTCGATGGGAAGACTTGACCAAAGAAAATTGGTTGAAGACAATCTATAAAGATTTTAGTGCTGGGTTAATAGTAGCAATGACAGCCATTCCTATGTCAATGGGCTTTGCTATGGCTATGGGTATGCGACCAGAACATGGCATTATAGCAGGCGCATTGGCCTGCATAGTGGGTAGAACTTTTGGAGGATCAAAATATCAGGTTTATGGACCTACTGCAGCTTTTATTCCGGTTATTGCTGCCTTAATCGCAAAATATAGCAATCCGGCCAATGGTGGATCTTTTGAACAAGCGCACGGTTTCCTTGTATTCGTATCTATTATTTCAGGAATCATTCTAATTATAATGGGTATCTATGGTGTTGGTAAATACGCTAAGCTTGTTCCCAATTCAATTATAGTTGGTTTTACGGTGGGTATTGCCGTGGCTATTGCTGCTACAAACTTTAAAGATATTTTGGGATTAGATAGTTTTAAAGCATTACTTGGCGATAGTTCAAGAAATTTAACCGAGAAATTTACATACATGTTGGATCACCTTCATTTAATTAATGGGTGGTCAATATTATTAGGGTTAATCACTTTTGTTTTAGCAAAATACTTGTTGAAAATATCTATTTATATACCTGGGCCGGTAATCGCTATGGTTACTGCTACATTGTTAGCAGCTACTTTGTTAGCCGATAAAAATATAATATTGGTTCGTGATTTATATGGCTCTATTCCAAATAATTTTTTCAATTTACAATTGCCTTTTTTACCCGCCATGAATGGAAGTGTGATGATTGATATTGTATATTTTGTGGTTGGAATTGTATTTGTATCGGGCGTAGAAAGTGTTTTGTGTTCTTCGATGGCAGACCGATTAGCTAAAAATGATAGAACTCCATTTAACCCTGATAAAGAATTTTTTGGTCAAGGTTTGGTTCAAATCATTACTCCATTAGTACAAGGATTTCCGTGCACAGGTGCATTGGCAAGAACAGCTACAAGTATAAAAGCTGGAGCTACAACTCCTCTAGCGGGTTACTTTAAATCTATTCTAAAATTAATCATGGCATTTTTTTTAGCTCAATATTTAGAATTAATTCCAATGGCTTGTATTGGAGGTATTTTGGTTTGGGTTGCTAGCAATATGATAAAACCAGCTGAAATTAAAGAAATCAAACATGCTGGAAAGTTTGAATTTTCTATGATGATTTATACTGCAGTAATGGTACCTATGACAGACTTTTTGACTGGAGTACTTTCTGCATTGATTATATATTTTGTTGTGAAATATGCTTTCAAAAAAATGAAAAAAACTTCATAACCAGAATGTCCCAAGTAATCCCTTTCTCGATAAAGATTTATTTTAAAAAGCCAGTTCTTTAGAACTGGCTTTTTTTATGTTCATAAACCATTCAATCCATTTATTTGTCTGTTTTGCCTCCAATTTTCAAGCTTTAATAAAAGCTGCCTATTAAACATGTTATATAGTCAGGGTAAAATTTGGTAATTTAGATATAAAGTGAGGCTTGATTAATTTTAGTGATTTTAATGAATTTGCAGATCTGCCTTAGATTTTTAACATTTCTTGCTTAAAAAAATGAACCTTTAATGCTGATATTTATAATGAATTAAATGGAAGTCGTTTTTTCGTGACTTTTTAATCATGCAAATTTTTTAAAATGAAAACAGTACTTGTTTTTGGAATCGGAAAAGTTGGCACATTAGCAGGCATTTTGCTGAAACAACGTTTTGATGTTACCGGATTCGATAAAAATATCCCTACCGAGCCCACTGGATTTGAATGTATCCAAGGTGATATTCATGATCAGTCACTTTTGGAAAAAACCATTCCCAAATTTGATGCTGTGGTATCATGTATGCCTTATAATTTAAATCTCTCTATTGCCCTTATTGCACATGCGCATGGTGTTCATTACTTCGACCTAACAGAAGATGTTCCTACAACGGATATGATCATGCAATTGTCAGAAACCGCAAAAGCAGTGATGGCGCCGCAGTGCGGTCTGGCGCCCGGATTAATTGGAATTATAGGTGCTAATTTATCTAGTCGCTTTACTAAACTTCGTGACATTGAACTTCGTGTGGGTGCATTACCACGTTATCCCAATGGACTGCTGGCATATTCCTTTACATGGTCGCCGGCCGGTGTAATCAATGAGTATATTAACGATGCTGAAGTGATTCATAACAGGGTTAGAAAAATGGTTCCTTCACTTGATGGAATCGAAAGTATCAATATTGAAGGAAGGGATTATGAGGCTTTTACTACATCGGGTGGGTTAGGTACCATGTGCCGCACCTACGAAGGAAAAGTAGATACCTTAAATTATAAAACCATCCGATACCCCGGTCATGCGCAGCTCATGCGTTTTCTTTTGTATGAATTAATCTTAAAAGAAAAGCGTGAACTAGTAGAAACCATTTTAACTGAGGCCAAACCTCCAGTAGCAGATGATGTGGTACTGGTGTATGCTGTTGTTGAAGGATGGAAAGGAGAGGCACTTGCCAGAGAGGAATACTACCGTTCATTCCATCCCATCGATATCAACGGGAAAAAGTGGAGAGCCATTTCATGGACTACTGCCGCATCAATAGCTGCAGTTGTGGAAATGGTAGCCGATCAAAAGTTACCTCAAAAAGGATTTATCAAACAGGAAGAGATTGATTTTAATACCTTTATGGAAACAAAGAATGGACAATTATTTAAAGGATAATTTTAACCACATGAACAAGATTCAGGAAATTCAAATTGTCATGGACGCACTCATGGAAAAGTACAGTGACCGCGTACCGGATGTGAAAAAAATTATTAATGCCATGATTGCAAAGGGTATTATTAGTAAAGCTGATGATATTGCCAATGATCATATTGCCTTTAGAACATTGGGTGTGCCGCAACTGGGTATTCAATCGCTAGAAAAAATATTTCTTCATTATGGTTATACCAAAAGGGAGCCTTTATATTTTGAATCTAAAAAATTAGATGCCTACTGGTATGCACCTCCTGCACCTAATTTCCCGCGCATCTTTATTAGTGAGCTTAGGGTTAACGAGTTGAGTGAGCAGGCACAAGCAATCATTCATTCCTACACCAATGAAGTGGCGCATGATCCTATCAATGATTTAAATTTGGATGACCCTATTGCTGTTGGTGATTTTTTGCATAAAGGATTATGGAGATTGCCAACCATCGAAGATTATCAAGCGCTCCAAAAAGAATCAGAATATGCTTCTTGGGTAATTTATAACCGTTATTATTTGAATCATTATACCATTAGCCTGCATCACCTTCCAGAGGGATACAATACCTGTGCTGCTTTCAATGAATTTTTGGAAGGCATTGGTATTATTTTAAATGATGCGGGTGGAAAAATTAAAATTAGTCCGGATGGACTTCTTTGTCAAAGCTCAACAGTGGCCCAAATTATTGATGCGCCTTTTATTGATGGCAGGTCTTTACCCATTGCTGGTAGTTATGTAGAATTTGCTGAGCGAAGGGTATTACCGGAGTTTGCGCAACTAGACCCCAAATTATTAAAGCGCGAACATTTTCGTGAAGGATTTGAAGCTGGTAATGCAGACAAAATTTTTGAAAGTACGTTCAGTTCACAGATTAAAAAATAGATCATGATAAGCGATGTATTGCAGCAGCTAGGTATTCAGCAATTAAACCAAGGTATATCAACAGGTGCAAACAATTGGCATGGCAATGGCGCTTTGCTCGAATCAAAATCTCCTGTCGATGGCCATATAATAGGTGCTGTTCACCTGGGTGGCGCAAAAGATTATGATCAGGTAGTTGATACCGCTCATCAGGCATTTTTAGTATGGCGAAATTTACCTGCTCCCAAGCGCGGTGAAATTATTAGACAAATGGGTGATCGTCTTCGTTTGCACAAAGATGCACTGGGTAAGCTCGTTTCTTATGAGATGGGTAAAAGTTTGCAGGAAGGATTGGGTGAGGTTCAGGAAATGATTGACATATGTGATTTTGCGGTAGGCCTATCTAGGCAATTATATGGTTTAACAATGCACTCCGAACGCCCCATGCACCGGATGTATGAGCAGTACCATCCACTTGGTGTTGTTGGCATTATTTCTGCCTTTAATTTTCCAGTGGCAGTTTGGTCTTGGAATGCCATGATTGCATGGGTATGCGGTAACACATGTGTTTGGAAACCTTCCGAAAAAACGCCTCTAACAGCAGTTGCTTGTCAGCACATCATTGCTGCTGTATTTCAAGAAAATAATATTCCTGAAGGGGTTTCCTGTTTGATTGTTGGAGATGCTCAAATTGGTAAAGCCATGGCTGCTGATGAAAGAGTTGCCCTTATTTCGGCAACAGGTTCCACTGCTATGGGAAAATCTGTTGCGTCAACTGTTGCACAAAGATTGGGTAAAAGCTTACTGGAACTTGGAGGCAACAATGCCATCATTATTTCGCAAAACGCTGATCTCAAACTTGTAATTCCTGCTGTTGTTTTTGGTGCTGTGGGAACCTGTGGGCAGCGATGCACTACCACACGGAGGTTGATTGTTCATAGTGCTATTTACAATGATGTTAAAATTGCATTGGCCAATGCTTACAGGCAATTAAAAATAGGGAATCCACTTTTATCTGAAAATCATGTGGGTCCATTAATTGATACTGATGCTGTTCATTCTTTTTCTGCTGCGATAGGACAAGCAAAAAAAGAAGGCGGGAACTTACTCGCTGGTGGCAACTTGTTAACCGGAGAAGGGTATGATTCTGGTTGTTATGTGCAACCTGCAATTGTAGAAATGTCAGCTCAAACAAATATTGTAAAGGAAGAAACTTTTGCTCCGATTCTTTATGTACTTGCGTATGAAACTTTAGATGAAGCCATTGCTTTACAAAACGCTGTACCACAAGGACTATCGTCAGCCATCTTTACCCAAAATCTTTCCGAGGCGGAAACTTTTCTTTCGGTGAAAGGATCGGATTGTGGAATTGCCAATGTTAATATTGGAACATCCGGAGCAGAAATTGGTGGCGCTTTTGGTGGTGAAAAGGCAACAGGTGGCGGAAGGGAAAGCGGCTCCGACAGTTGGAAA
Source organism: Bacteroidota bacterium (assembly GCA_041173245.1). Classification (GTDB taxonomy): domain Bacteria; phylum Bacteroidota; class Bacteroidia; order Chitinophagales; family Chitinophagaceae; genus Sediminibacterium. The sequence continues at coordinate 23,408 of JBEDIY010000120.1, forward strand.
TTTTACATGCGCAGACAAACCAATACAATCAATTATGGAACAACCATGCCTTTAGCTCAGGGGATCAAGTTTGAATTCTAAGGTGTTTTAGTTGTAACGACTTTTCATTCTTATATTTAATTCCTATGAAATTTTTGTTAGTTATTTTAATGATGAGCTTATTTATGCAAACAACAACGAATGAGGCTTATAAATTTACAGCAGCTACTAATGTAAATGAGTGGCGTATCGTAAATGATGGTGTGATGGGTGGAGTTTCAAAAAGTTCGTTGGGCTTAACTGATTTGGGGCATGGGCAATTTTTTGGTCATGTGTCACTAGCAAACAATGGTGGATTTGCCTCCATACAATTGAATCAATCCATTAAATTGACGGATGAAATAAAGCACGTATTGTTGCGTGTAAAAGGTGATGGTAAGGCGTATGAATTTCGATTAAAAAGTCAACTTTCTCAACCAGAATCTTATGTTCATCAATTTATAACTACAGGTGATTGGGAAATTATTAAGTTGCCAATTAGTGATTTTTATCCTCAATATTTTGGTCGTAAACTAAATAGACCCAATTTTAATTTTAGTAGTATTGCTCAATTGAGTTTTTTGATAGCCAATAAGCAAGAAGAAGATTTTAGACTGCTAATTGATTGGATAGGTTTGGATTAAATGATTTTTCAACAAAAATCCGTAAATTCAGTATTACTTAACACCTAATACATGAAAAAACTAGTACTTTTTATTGGCTTATTAGCATGCACAGCTATTACACAATCTATTTCCGCACAAGACACTGCCCTAATTTATAGAAGGCTTGATTCTATTGCCGTGATTGACCAAAAAGTAATGATGCCTATGCGAGATGGTATTCGCTTGGCTACAGATATTTACCGCCCAAAAGGGAACGGTAAACACCCCATTGTGTTTTCTCGTACGCCCTATAATTTTAATACTTGGGTAGATGGAAAAATGACTACGCGTGCGCTAGAGGATGCGTATCAGGCCGTGAGTCGTGGTTATGTGTATGTCGTTCAAAATGAGCGTGGCCGATTTTTTTCGGAAGGTGAGTGGGATATTTTAGGGACACCAATTACTGATGGTTATGATGCGCTCGATTGGATGAGTAAACAAATATGGAGCAATGGTAAAGTGGGCCTTATTGGTTGCTCTTCTACAGCAGAGTGGCAAATGGCAGTTGCATCACAAAACCATCCTGCATTAGCCGCAATGGTTGCACAGGGCTTTGGTGCAGGTGTGGGTAGGGTTGGTAAATTTATGGAGCAGGGTAACTGGTACCGCGGTGGTGCGCAACAAATGTTATTTACATCTTGGTTATACGGAACGCAACATGATAAAATGGCTCCTAAACTTCCTGTTGGTGTTGAACAAAAAGATTTGCAGCGTATTCAGAAGTTTTATGACATGGGTCCAGAAATGCCTCGAATAGATTGGGCGCAGGGCTTAAAGCATTTACCAGTTCAAGACATTATTAAAAATGCACAAGGCGCTGATGGTATTTATGAAAAAATGATTGTAAGAAAACCAAATGACCCAGCTTGGTTTAATGGCGGATTGTATCATGATAATATGCCAATGGAAGTTCCTGCATATTGGTTTGTAAGTTGGTACGATGTGTCATCTGCTCCCAATATTGCTTTGTTTAATCATGTGCGAAATGCAGCTAAGTCTAAAAGTGTAGCTGATAATCAATACCTAATTATTGCTCCTGTTTTACACTGCTCTTATAAGCGTGCTACAGAAAATACGGTTGTTGGTGAACGAAGCGTAGGCGATGCTAGGTTAAATTATGATGATTTAACATGGGGTTGGTTTGATATGCTATTAAAGGGTCAGCAAAATGATTTTAAAGCAACACAGCCTCGTGTTCGTTATTACACAATGGGGTCTAATAAATGGCAGCAGGCAGAAAGTTTTCCTTTACCAAATACCGAAGTAAAAAATTTCTTTTTATCTAGTGCAGGTAAAGCCAATAGCCGAAATGGTGATGGTGCTTTAGTATTATTGCCTCCAGCAAAAGACAATGCAGATGCATTCACGTACGATCCCATGAATCCAGTAGGTTCTTATGGTGGTAACGTTTGTTGTACGGGAAATGCGGTTCAGGGCGGCAGCTTTGATCAATCGCAAATGGAATTACGTAACGATATTTTAGTATACACTTCAGATGCTTTAACAGAGGGTGTTGAAATAACAGGTTTTATTGAGTCTACGCTTTTTGTTTCGTCTACAGGCCCCGATACCGATGTGACAATTAAATTAATTGATGTGTATCCAGATGGTAAGGCGTATAATTTAGATGAAACAATTCAGCGTTTGCGTTATAGAGAAGGGTATGATAAACAAGTGTTTATGGAAAATAACAAGGTGTATAAAGTAGATTTAACACCAATGGTTACAAGTAATTATTTTGCACCAGGTCATAAAATTCGAATTGAAGTGTCTAGTAGTAATTTTCCTCGATTTGAGCGTAATATGAACACAGGAGGAAACAACTACGATGAGTCTAGAGGTGTTGTAGTAGAAAATAAAATTCACCATTCTAAACAATATCCTTCGGTAATTAAATTACCTATTATAAAAAAATAACTTGTCAAATGTTCTATTAAATTAGCTTAATATTATATATTTAGTTAATTATATGTAACATGTCCGCAAGTAGCCTAAATCAATCTATAACTGTAAGCATTGTAATTCCATGTTTCAATCATGGGCAGTATATTCAGGAGGCATTAGATAGTATTGATAATCAAAAAATAAACTACAATACACAAGTCATTATCGTAGATGATGGATCTACGGATGATGGTACACTTCAAAAATTAGAGGCGCTAAAAGCGTTAAATTATACCGTTATTCATCAAACAAATGGTGGTCCAGGCAAGGCGCGTAATACAGGAATTGAAAAGTCTACTGGACAGTATATTTTACCGCTAGATGCCGACAATAAAATTCATCCCGACTATATCAATAAAGCCATTCCTGTACTCGAAAAAAATAGTGCTGATATTGTTTATGCGGCTCCCATATTTTTTGGAAATACTACATTAAAAAAGCGCCAGTTTAAGGTTCGTCCTTTTGATGATTTAGGGCTTGTAACAGGTAACTGTGCCGACGCTTGCGCCATATTTAAAAAAGAAGTATGGGTAAAAAACGGAGGTTACGATGAATGTATGCCTAGTTATGGGTTTGAAGACTGGGATTTTTGGATCAGTGCTTCAAAAAATAATTTCGTCTTTCATTTCATAAATGAAAAGCTATACTATTACCGAATTGTGGAGGATTCTATGATTTCAGTATTTAATAATAAAGACCGAAATGTTATTATACACCGCTACTTAGCAAAAAAGCACTCCGATTTCTTTCTAGAAAAACTTGTAAAAATCACCTACATAAGAGAAAGGTATTTTTATGATTTATTGCGTTTTCCAATTACCCCAATAATATACTTATTATACTGGTTAGGCATCCTTGAAAACACAACCAAAAGAGCAAGAAAGAAATATGCCCACTATGAGGTTCTAAAAAATGGTTAGATTGACAAATAATTCATACATTTAAAACTATGAAAACACTTCAATCTACTAGCTTTAATTATGTTGGAAGCATAGCAAAGCTTTTTATCATTGTTTCTATTTTTACAACCAATATTTTATCTGCACAAACAGTTATCGATAAAATTGTACAGGAAGAAACCAATAATTCCCAATTACAAAAATTGGCGCACGAATTATTAGATGGAATTGGGCCAAGACTTGTAGGAACACCTCAAATGAAAAAAGCCAACGATTGGGCTGTAGAAAAATACGCTAGTTGGGGTATTAATGCACGCAATGAGCAGTGGGGTGAGTGGAAAGGATGGGAGCGTGGCATCACGCATATTGATATGCTTTCTCCAAGAGTAAAAAGTTTAGAAGGAACTCAATTGTCTTGGAGTCCTTCCACAAAAGGAAAATCTGTAAAAGCGGAAATCGTTATTATACCAGATGTTGCAGATTCACTAGCTTTTGCTAGTTGGTTACCTTCTGTAAAAGGAAAATTTGTAATGATATCAATGAATCAGCCCACTGGAAGACCTGATGATAACTGGCAACAATTTGCAACGTCGGTGTCATTTGATAAATTAAAAAAAGAACGTGCCGAGCAAACAGAAGCTTGGCGTAAACGAATCAATAAAACAGGATATTCATCCCGAATGCTTCCTATTATTTTAGAAAAGGCCGGAGCTGTGGGTATCTTAACCAATGGTTGGTCTAACGGTTGGGGCGTTGATAAAATATTTAATGCGTACACTTCAAAAGTTCCAACAGTTGATATTGCACTAGAAGATTATGGATCATTGTACCGACTAGTAGAGTCTGGTTCAAATCCAATCATTAGCATCAGAACCGATTCTAAAGATTTAGGGACTGTTCCAAATTTTAATACCATTGCAGAAATCAAAGGCACAGAAAAGCCCGACGAATATGTAATGTTATCAGCGCATTTCGATTCTTGGGATGCTGGCCAAGGTGCTACCGATAATGGCACAGGAACATTAACTATGATGGAGGCCATGCGAATTTTAAAGTTGGTATATCCCAATCCTAAGCGTACTATTTTAGTAGGACACTGGGGTAGTGAAGAACAAGGCTTAAATGGTTCAAGAGCATTTGTAGAAGATCATCCAGAAATAGTTGGTAAACTTCAGGCTTTGTTTAATCAGGATAATGGAACAGGCAGAATTGTGAATATTTCTGGACAAGGTTTTAAATATGCTGGTGAATTTTTAACAAGATGGTTGGCTGCAGTTCCTAATAGTATGAAAGATTCTATTAAAACAACTTTTCCGGGCTCTCCAGGTGGTGGCGGAAGTGATCATGCTTCTTTTATTGGAGTGGGTGCTCCAGGGTTTTCATTAGGAGCTTTAAACTGGTCTTATTTTAATTATACTTGGCATACCAATAGAGACACGTTTGATAAAATCATTTTTGATGATGTAAAAAACAATGCAATGGTTACCGCAATTTTGGTATACATGGCTTGCGAAGACAATGCAACTTTTCCAAGAGACAAAGCAGATTTAGGAATTGATAGAAGAACTGGCAAGCCAGTTCAATGGCCAGCACAAGTAAAAGCAATGCGTAAAGGACCTGTTGCCCCTACCAATTAAGCAACACTTCAAATTATTATTAAATTTACTCAAAATAGATTCAATGAAAAAGATCACAAGTTTTATACTTAGCCTTTTTATTTTAGCGCTTATTAGTTTGCACACTGCCGCCCAAGATGAAAGTAACTATCAGCTTCCTCCAAAAGAAATTGCAGACTTATTATTAGCGGCACCCACGCCATCTATTAGTGTAGACGGTAAAGCAAAATACATGCTAGTGATGGAGCGCCCTTCTTATCCATTAGTAGAAGAGCTTGGACAAGCCGAATTTAAAATTGCTGGCCTTCGTTTAAACCCAAATAATTTTTCGCCAACGCGACAAAACTATATCAAAGGATTAACCATAAAAGATATTGCTACAAGTAAAGCACTCGTAATAAAGGCTATGCCTGCTTCAATTGCAGCGTTAAGCCCTACCTGGAATCCATCAGAAAATAAAATTGCATTTTACAATGTGTCAGCAAATGCAGTGGATGTATATGTAATAGACTTAACAACATTAACTTGTCAAAAAATCAATAAAACAGCGGCTAATTTAATTTTAGGATCTAGCCTGGTTTGGTTAGACGATGTAACCCTACTTTACAAAGTGAATGTGAATACGGCAAGCGCTTTGGCCAAAAAACCTATTACGCCGAGTGGTCCAACCATTCAAGAAAACTTAGGTAAAGCGGCGCCAAGTGTTACCTACCAAGATTTAATTAAATCCCCTTATGACGAGTATGTTTTTGAATTTTTAGCAAAGAGTCAGTTGGTTAAAAATAAAAATGGGGTAGAAACAAAAGTGGGTGCGCCTGCGTTAACCAATAGCTTTAGTATTTCTCCCGATAAAAATTATATGCTTACAAGAACTTTAAGTAAGCCTTTCTCTTATTTAGTAACCGCAGGTGGTTTTGCCTCTACTATGCAAGTGCTTGACAAAAATGGTACGCTGGTAAAAACAATTGCGCAATTGCCTTCTTCAGAAGGAACGCCAAGTGGTTATGATAATGTTCAAAACGCACCTCGTGGTTTTGAATGGAAAGATGATGAAGCTGCTACACTTGTGTATGCTATGCCTTTAGATAGTGGCTTCATTAAAAAAGCAGTTCCTTTTCATGATGCGGTAATAGCCATTTCTGCTCCTTTTACAGAAGCGCCTCGCGAATTATTTAAAACTGCGGCTCGTTTTTCAAATATTAGCTGGGGTGATGAATCACTTGCACTTGTTACAGAAGTTTTAAGAACCAAGCAGCGCTATAAAGTAAGCGTTTATAGTACTAAAGCAGGTAGTTTAACCACTTTATATGAAAGAAGCTTAACCGACGCTTATAGTAACCTGGGTAATCCTGTAACAATAAAAAATAAATACGGCAAAAGTGTTATTGCAACCCTCAATAGTGGCCGTTCGGTATTAATGAACAATACTACAGGTGCTTCTGATAAAGGAGATTTACCTTATTTATCTATTTATAACCTAGATACTAAAGCCAATGAAATTATATGGCGTAGTAGAGAAGATTGTTTCGAATATGTAGTAGATGTGTTAGATGCTGCTACATTACAAATCATCACGCGTAGAGAAACTGAAAAAGAAGTACCTAATTATTTCCTAAAATCTTTACAAACAAACACTTCTGTTGCGATAACTAATTTTAGTAACCCATACGCAAGTATGGAAGGCGTTACAAAACAAAAAATCAAATATAAAAGAGCCGATGCCATAGACTTAACCGGTGATTTGTATTTGCCTAAGGGATACAATAAAGAAAAGGACGGCCCATTACCTACATTGCTTTGGGCGTATCCCCGCGAGTTTACAAGTGCTGCAGATGCGAGCCAAATAAGAGGTAACCAACATAAGTTTACGCTACTTAGCTGGGGTTCTCCTGTATTTTATGTAACTCAGGGCTATGCTATTTTAGACAATGCCGAAATGCCTATCGTTGCTACTGCTCCAGATAAAAAACCAAATGACGATTTTGTGAATCAATTAATTTTAAATGCCAATGCTGCTATTGATAAATTAGTAAGCATGGGCGTTAGTGACCGTAATAAAATGGCAATAGGTGGTCATAGCTACGGTGCCTTTATGACAGCAAACTTATTAGCTCATAGTAATTTGTTTAAAGCGGGTATTGCACGCAGTGGCGCTTACAACCGTACCTTAACACCTTTTGGTTTTCAAAATGAAGATCGCACTTTCTGGCAAGCACCTCAGTTATACCTTGATATGAGTCCATTTGCACATGCCAATAAAATTAAAACACCAATTTTATTAACCCACGGAGAAATGGATGACAATACCGGAACCTTCCCTATTAATAGTGAGCGTTTATATGCTGCTATTAAAGGTCACGGCGGTACCGTAAGGTTTGTTTACTTACCATATGAGGCGCACGGCTACAAAGGAAAAGAAAATGTGTTGCACTTGTTGTATGAGCAAGGACGTTGGTTGGATAAATACCTAAAAGGAAAATAGGCGGGACTCGTTTATTTAATTTTATCCGCCTGATGCAAAAATATTTGTTATTTGCTGCGTTAGCTTAATGGCCCACTTGGTATATTCCAATTTAGAGGGGTGTAAGCCATCATATGCTAAATAGTCGGTTTTATACCCATCGAGGCGGTATGCGTCAGTGATATTTATATAATTAGCGCCGTACAACTTTGCGTTTTTTTCGCAAATTATATTGTAGTTGTCTATTTCTGTTGCAATTTCTTTACGGTCCCGACCTGATGCAAACGGTGTTATGCCCCAATCAGGAATACTAATTACAAAAACTCTTTTGGATTTATTTCCGGTGAGTGTAATGGCCGATTGTAGCAGAGAAATAAAAGCTGTTTCAAAATCTTTGATGGGCCTACCTTGGTATTGGTTGTTAACGCCAATTAATATACTGACCACTTGATAAATACTTTTTTTATCAGCGCTGGCTAAGCCATTTTTTAAATCATCGGCAGTCCATCCATTTTTTGCAATGATTTGAACCGAATTCATTGTAAACTTAGCTCCTTTTAATAATTGAAAAGTTTGATTTGGATAGCTATCTGCTACATCAACAGATGTGCCAATAGTATAAGAATCCCCAAGTGCTAAGTAATTGATTGAATCGGTAAAATTATTTGTGATACCAGGGTTAACGGTATTGGCGTTCGTACTTTTAGATTTGGAACAAGCGGTAAGCATCCAAGTTGTAATGAGAATTAAAATATAATTTTTATTCATTGGATGTGATCTGATTGATTTGTTTACTTAGTTATACGCCAGCCTTTTTGAGTACTTCTAATGTTTTTTTAAGACCCGTTTTAGCTACAGTTAACAAATCTTCTTTATAATAGTTTGGATTGTACATTTCTAAAGAAATAAATCCTTTATAGCCAGTGGCTTTTAAATCCTTAAATATTGAATCTAGCGGTAAAATGCCATCACCTGGATATACCCGGTGTTCGTCTCTTAACTCGGTAAATGCAGGTGATACAGGTGCGTCATTAAATTGAAATATCGCAATGGCGCTCCCTTTTAGCATTTTTAATCCATCAAATCCGCCATCACTAATGTACATGTGATATACGTCGGGTATAACCAATGCATTTGGATGATTTGCGTCCATAGCAATACCCGCCGCTTGTCCTAAAGTTTTTATTGTAAAATACTTTACAAAAACAAGCGCTGGTTTAATGTTATACTCCTTTATGCCAATTTCTATAATGTCTTTGTATCTATCTGCAACCCATTTTTGGTTATAATTTGGAGAAAGTTCATTGGGTATTGTTTGAATATGCTCTGCACCAATATCATGTGCCATGCGCATACGCCGACGCGTTTCTGGCAATGATTTTAAAAATAATTCCATAGTGTCTGGAATCGCATTCCAAAGTCCTATCACACTAGGCACTTTAAGTCCCAGCTTTTTTATTTGTATCCCTAGCTCTTTTAAATTTCCACCATTTTTTTCATATTCTTCTAGTTCACCATCCCAGGGTTCTATACCGTCATAACCTGCTTCTGCTGCAATTTTTATTTTTTCGAGAAGCGATGCAGGCCTTATGGTTGCTGTATCTAAACAAATTGGCCATGGGCTTGCTCCATTTTGATATCTCTTTTCATTTTTTTCCGCATTAATAGACGCTGTCAAACTCGAAGCAGGTAAGATGCTGGCCATTAAGCCAATAGATGAACTTAAGCCAATAAAATTCCTTCTTTTCATGCTATGTAATTTTAAGCGAGTACTAATTTTGCAAGTGATTGCCAAAAAGCTGCATATCCATCCCAAAAAACAAAATTGCAGCCCCAATGTGGACAAGGGTCAGAAGTATATGCCAATACTTTTCCAGCATTCGTATTTCTGATAATGATTGCAGGATCTCCAGTTTCTTTATACCTCGCAATAACAATCGAATCTTCAAGTTCTATGGTTTTATTATACCCTAATATAGGAGGACAACCATCTAAGTTGAGTGTAGGACATAGTGCTTTACCTTCAGGCGTAATTTCCATCGAAAACCCTTCCGTAGTTTCTACCAAGTCTTCTATATCCAAACATTTCACTGGAAGCATTTCACGTAATCGAGTTCTTCCCCAACCACCTTTACCCAATTCTCCGTTAAAGGAATACCATCCACCTAGAAACATATACCGTCCACCAGCATTCGCATGCTCTACAGAAAGTCTAATTCTGTCAGGGAAAGTGAGGATTTCTTTTCCAAATTTACTTCTATCAAAAAATTTAGGAGAGAGTTGAAAAAGTTTAGAATCTACATCACTAAATATAATAAGGTCGTAGTCAATTAAAATTTGTTCATAATCGCCAGGCCCTAAATTGTTATAAAAATCCCATGCTGAAACTGAGTTTACCTGGTATTCTGGATCTTTTTCTAAAGCCTCTTTTAACCAAATACCATAATTAAAAATTTCCAGTCCTTTTGGGCTATGATGAAAAGGGGTTTCTGCAAAAACGGGACCTGTTAGAATGGCCCAATCACCTACGTAATATACTTTTTTCATAAATTTTATTTAGAGTTTTTTGTCGCTGCTATTTTTATGGGTAATGCTCATTATTTTATTTCCACAAACGGATCTTTATTTAAAAACCCTATCGATTGTAAAAAAGTATCTGTTTCTGAAACTGTTTTTTTGTAGTATTCTAAATTTTTGTAGTTGAAAAATCCATGTCCTTGGCCTTCATACACAAATAGGTCACATCTACTTTTTACTTTCTCCATAATTGTTTTATAATATTTGGCAGTTTCTACAGGTACTAAATGGTCTTTGTCTCCTAAAAATACAATGGTAGGCGGTGCGCCACTTTTAATATTATGAAGGGGCGAAAAATTCTTGTAAGCTTCTCCTATTCTTTCGTAACCATATCCGCCCGGGCCGTTATCAAATACAGGATTAAATAGTACGAGCGCATCCGGAACACAACTAATTGCAGTGTTATCTGTACTTTCATTGTAATCATTGATTATAGCTGTGGCTGCTGCTAAATGTCCACCTGCAGATCCGCCTGATGCTACAATTTTTGAAGGATCTATCTGTAACTCGTTGGCATGTTCTCTAATATATCTAATAGCTGATTTTGCGTCTTTCAAAGATTCGAAAGGAGTGGTTTTTTGTTTTTCTCTTACACGGTAGTCAACGAGAACACATACCATGCCTCTTTGGCTAAAATAGAGGGCTTGTTGCTCAAATTGCTTTACGGTTCCATTATTCCACCCACCTCCAAAAAAGAAAACTATGGCTGGCGACTTTTTGGTTGACTCTTTTATTACCGAAGGGTACACCGTTAAATAGAGTTGAGTGGTGTCTATTTTCTTATACAATATTTGATCTTGGGCGAAACCATTTATAAAACCAGTTAGCGTTAGGAACAGTGTAAAAAAATATCTTTTTTTCATGTGATGAAGCGTTTATTTAGATAAACCAATTTTATTTCGAATTAAATGGTAGTAAGCATTTGCATATTGCATCATGCCAATATCATTAGGGTGTGTACCGTCGAGTGTGCTTTCTGTGTTAAAACCAATTTCATTAGCAGTAAGCTGATAGATATTTTTGATGCCCTCTTTTTTCATTTTCTTAAATACGTCAGCAGAAATTTTACTAACTGCAATATATTTTTGAGCCATAACGGTATCTAAATTGATGCCTTCTTTGCCACTACAGTGTTCTGTAAAAATGATAGGAACGCCCGGATGTTTTTTGTGAATTTCTAGTTGTGCATGACGCATCCTTTTTTCAATTTCCTCGGCACTAAATTTTGTCTTGTCCCAAAGGTTGGGTATACAATCTAAAATATATAGTTTAGCGTCTATTTCATTAATGAGGTCTATCATGGCTGGCTCGAGTTGGCCATTACCCGAAAAACCAAGGTTAATCATTTTTGAATTTAGTTTTCTGCCTAAAATATTTGTCCATCCAAGCCCAGGCCTACTTGCGTAAGCACCATGCATAATAGATGTGCCATAGGCTACAATGGGCTTTTCATTTTGTGCAGGTAGCAGCGTACAAGTAGAATTTTCTGGAACGCCAATTTCTAACCATGAAACGGCATTGCAAAGTGGGAGGTAGAGTCTAAAATATTCAAACAATGCTGGATCATGTATATTTTCAAATTTGTAGGTAATGGTATCTTTAAAATTTACTGTTGCTTTGGTCCAGCTCCAACTGCCCAAAGGGCCCTTAGCATATAAGTCTACACCACTTACGCCAGTAGCTGGCATTTGCGCCATCGCTTGAGCGCCTTTAACTTTAAGCCTTACATAAATAGTGCTGCTATTGGTGGTAAAGTTAATATACTCACCAGCAGTGTGTTTAGATAAATCCCAGAGTACAGGTCTTACCATACTTTGCGCTTTTTGCGGAAGCCTATCGTAAGGGAAAGTGTATCCATCATTCCATCCGCGTCCATCAATACATTGCTCTTTCATTTGAGTAGGATCCATCCATTTTATTTGACTCGTTTGCCCAAAAGCAAAGTTTGTAAAGAGTAATAGTGTTAGAATGTATTTCATGGCATTAATTTTTAGTTGTTTTTATTTTTTCAAGTTCCGCTGTTAATGCACGAACTATTTCAGGGTATTTATCGTGTACATTATTTTGTTCGGTAGGATCTTCTTTTAAATTATACAATTGTATGGCAGGCATGTTATTTTTTATAGCCTGATTTTCGGTTGGCGCACTCCACCCACCAGAGCCGCTACAAATTGCTAATTTCCAATCCCCTTTTCTAATGGCAAAATAGCCATCTATGGAGTGATGGATGGTACTGGTTCTTTGGTAATTGGTTTTTTTAGATGATGTCAATAATGGCAATAAGCTGTAACTATCTTGAGTCGTATTGTTTTGCAAAGGCATACCCAATAAATCGGAACAGGTTGCCATAAAATCTGTAAGACAAATAGTAGCACTGTTTATGCTGTTCGTTTTTACAACCCCAGGCCATTTTACAATAAATGGAATACGGTGTCCGCCTTCATAAATATCAGCTTTGGTACCTCTAAATCCGGCACTTGGGTCGTGACCTTTTTCAAGTAATTCTTTAAAGTTAGCAGTGGGCGAACATCCATTATCACTTGTAAAAACAATCATTGTGTTTTTATCCAAGTTTTTTTCTTTTAGGTACTGAAGTAACTCCCCAACTTTTTCATCTGTCATGGCAACAAAATCGCCATAGGCATTGGTGCCTGTTTTGCCTGTTTGAGCATTAGAAGGTAATATAGGTGTATGTGGTGAGGCAAGTGCCAAGTATAAAAAAAATGGATCTTTTTGCTTTGATGCTTTTTCAATGTATTGTATAGACTTACTTACAAAAGTATCTAGCACATCTTGATGTTTAAAATCATTTCCAATAGGCCCTGCTCTCCAAAATCCTTGCCCACCTTGCTCCTTAATACTATCAATGCTTGTAGCCGTAACGTTATTACCATTGATATAAACGTAGGGTGGAATATCAAGTGAAGCTGTAATGCCAAAAAAATAATCAAATCCAAGTTGGGTGGGGCCTCTATTAATGGGCTTTGTAAAATCAATTTCTCCATTCGATTGTTTAGCCCAATCTAATCCTAAATGCCATTTGCCAATACATGCTGTTTGGTATCCTTTGTTTTTTAAAAGCTGCGCTACCGTTAATTGATCCGGCGTAATTAAAGGCTTGTCATAACTCCACAATACACCATTTTTTAAACGGGTTCTCCATGCATATTGGCCAGTTAATATGCCATACCTAGTGGGCGTACAAACAGATGAGTTGGAATGCGCATCTGTAAATGTCATGCCTTCTTTAGCTAAGCCATCAATTGAGGGTGTAGCAATTTTTGATTTGGAGTTATAAGCGCTCACGTCTCCATATCCAAGATCGTCTGTTAGAATGTAAATAATATTAGGATGTTGACCCTTCGCAAATAGCGAGAGTATTAAAAAAGGAACTAAAACCCAAAGCTTATAATGCTGTATTATTTTGAAATTAGGCATATTACAAATTACGAAATTTGGTCCTACTAGCTATCATTTTTTCAATTATTGGTTAGATACCTTTTTTGTTTTAAATTGAACCATGCATTCAATAAAAACCAGCGTATTACTTACTCTTTTTTTGACGATATCCCTATGCACTTTGGGTCAAGATCGATATAAAATAAGGGCAGGGGACCCTAACGGTATTAATAAGTGGTATATGGGTAGGCAAATAGCACATGTAATGAGCCATTTCGGAATAGATTGGCTCGAAAGAGAGGAAAGAGAAATGGAAGAAAACACCTCTCTGTTATTAAAAAATTTAGCCGTAAAGCCAGGGATGGTTGTTGCAGATATAGGAGCGGGTAGTGGCTATCATAGTGCCTTACTTTCAAAAATGGTAGGGACTGGAAAAGTGTTTGCAGTTGATGTGGAACCAGAAATGATTGCATATTTAAACGCCAGAATCAAGCAGGAAAAATTATCACGTATTGTACCTATATTAAGTACAGAACAAAAAGTGTCTTTACCTGAAAATACCATTGATATGATGCTACTTGTAGATGTATATCATGAGTTTTCTTTTCCGTACGAAATGGCTTTATCCATGCGCGCGGCATTAAAGCCTGGTGGTAAATTAGTGTTGGTAGAATTTAGGGCCGAAGACCTTACAGTACCTATTAAAACCATTCATAAAATGAGTGAAGTGCAGGCTATTAAAGAATTTAAAGCAGCAGGCTTTGCATTTGATAAAAA
>JBEDIY010000121.1:0-25119 GCA_041173245.1 Bacteroidota bacterium
CATTGTAAGTTACTTTAACAGTGCTTGATTTGCCTTTTAAAATAGGCTCTTTAGTTACTTCTGGAGTCGTACAACCGCATTCTGCAGTGCAATATTCAACAACCGCAGGCTTTAGACCTGTATTGGTAAAGTTAAAAACGTGTGTTACTGGGGTGCCTTGTGCTATTTTCCCAAAATTAAATGAGCCAGCTTCAAACTTAATGTCTTGTTGTGCAAAAACGCTAATTGATACAGTAATGGCCAATAAAGTAAGTGCTAAAATCTTTTTCATATAAGTGCTTTGTTTAAATTACCCTGTAAAAGTATCATATATAGTTCAAATTTCTAGCAAAATAGACTTAAAAAAAGGTGAAAAAGCCTAAAAAATAGAGTTGTTAAGGGTAGTTTGGATTTATCCCCAAAACTAAAAATACCCTGCTCTATTGCTTGCCGAATGTTATTTTTGCTCCATGAATGCAATCGCTTCGCCAGAGCCTCAAACCGATATGTTATCCTTTGAAGGATTTCGTAATACGGTGATCCAGGATTATAAGATCTCCCTCATTAGTAGAGAGGTTAGTTTACTGGGCAGAAGAGAGGTTTTAACCGGTAAAGCCAAATTTGGCATTTTTGGAGATGGTAAAGAAGTGGCACAGGTTGCACTTGCTAAATATTTTAAAAACGGAGATTTTAGATCTGGTTATTACAGAGATCAAACTTTTATGTTTGCTGCAGGTATTGCAAATGTTGAGCAGTATTTTTCTCAGTTATTTGCAGACCCTGATGGCAACAACGATATTTTTTGTGCGGGCAGACAAATGAGTTCTCATTTTGTTACACCAACCGTAGATAAAAATGGCAACTGGTTAGATCTGGTTCATCAAAAAAATACATCTGCAGATATGGCGCCTACAGCAGGCCAAATGCCGCGTGCATTGGGTTTAGCTTTTGCATCAAAATGTTTTAGAGAAGCGCAACAAAAAAATCAATCGGAGCATTTGCAATTAAGCAACCAGGGTAACGAAATTTGTTTTTGTACCATTGGTGATGCGAGTACTTCAGAAGGTCATTTTTGGGAATCCATCAATGCAGCAGCAGTTTTAGAAGTACCACTCGCGGTTTTTGTTTGGGATGATGGCTATGGTATTTCTGTTCCTAAAAATTTACAAACAACAAAGAGTTCAATTTCTGATGCACTTGCTGGAATGCAAAAATTAGCAGACACCAATGGCATCGAAATATACAAAGTGAAGGCCTGGGATTATGCCGGTATGTGTGAAGTGTTTGAAGAAGGGCTACAAAAAATTAGAGATACGCATACCCCTGCACTTTTTCATATCGAAGAGGTAACGCAACCACAGGGCCATTCTACAAGCGGTAGCCACGAGCGTTACAAATCTGCAGAGCGCTTAGAGTGGGAAAAAAACTGGGATTGTATTAAAAAAATGCGTGAGTGGATGTTAGAGTCTGGCCTCGCAACAATTACCGAATTAAATGGCGTAGAGGTTGAAGCAAAAGAATTTGTAAAAGAGGCTAAAGCAAATGCTTGGGAAAAATTTATTGGTCCTATTAAAAAGCAAGTAGAAGAAGCGGTTCAAATAAGTAACGGATTACAAGTAGTAAATCCGGCTGTACAACAAATTATTGCAGAACTATCAAGTAATAAAGAACCACTTCGTAGAGATATTTTAAAAGCACTTGCCAAAATAAGTGATGCTGCTGTTGGTGTTAAAGGTGTTGAAAAAGTAAAGGAGTATGCGACGCAATTAAAAAATGAAGCAGCTGGTCTATTCAATACCTATCTATACAATGAAGGTCCAAAATCGGCACTACGTGTAGCTGCAGTGCAAGCTACTTATGCTGCCGATGCGCCAACTGTGAATGCTTACGAAGTACTTAATAAATATTTTGATGCACTCTTTAGTAGCAATAGTAAAGTGTATGCTTTTGGAGAAGACGTTGGATTTATTGGAGATGTAAACCAAGGCTTTGCGGGTCTTCAAGAAAAGCATGGCGCTGACCGAATTTCTGATACCGGTATTAGAGAACTCACTATTATAGGACAGGCTATAGGTATGGCTATTAGAGGATTAAGGCCCATTGCAGAAATTCAATACCTCGACTATTTACTCTATGGATTACAACCTTTGAGTGATGATGTTGCTACCACGCATTATAGAACCAATGGTCAACAAAGTTGCCCTGTAATTATTAGAACAAGAGGTCACAGACTAGAAGGAATTTGGCATAGTGGATCACCTATGGGGATGATTGTAAATGCACTCCGCGGTATGTATGTTTGTGTGCCACGTGATATGGTGCAAGCGGTAGGTATGTATAATACACTTTTACAATCCAACGACCCGGCCATTGTTATTGAATGTTTAAATGGCTACCGTTTAAAAGAAAAGTTACCAAATAATTTATTAGAATTTACGGTATCATTAGGTATGCCAGAAATTATCCATGAAGGAACAGATATCACCATCGTTTCATATGGCTCTATGCTCCGAATTATTGAAGAAGCGGTTGTTCGATTAGCGGATGAAGGAATTTCTGTAGAACTTATTGATGTGCAAACATTACTTCCATTTGATATCAACCATAGCATTGTAAAATCATTACAAAAAACCAACCGAATTTTATTTATAGATGAAGATGTTCCGGGTGGTGCAACTGCCTATATGTTTAATCATGTAATGGAAGAGCAAGGTGGTTACAAGTGGTTAGACGCAAGTCCTAAAACCCTTGCTGCAAAAGCACATAGGCCAGCATATGGTAGTGATGGTGATTACTTTAGTAAGCCCAACACCGAAGATGTAATTGAAGCAGTGAGAGCTGTAATGGCAGAATAATAAACGGCAAAGCCTATCCCATATTATGGAACACTTTGTTTACGTCTTCATCTTCTTCTAAACGGTCAATTAATTTACTAATTTCTTCTGCTTGCTCATCAGTTACGGGAATTGTTGTACCAGGGATCCATTCAAACTCAGCGCTAATTACGTTTAATTTTTTTGCCTCCAATTCTTTTTGCAGGTTACCAAAATCTGTAAATGCACATCTTAATACAATAATAGGATTGTCATTGTCGTCATTACTTTCTCCAAGCTCGTCGAGGCCATGATCGATAAGTTCTAATTCTAAATCATCCATCACAATGCCTTCTGGATTTAATTTAAAAACCCCCATTTTTTTAAATTGAAAACTTACGCTTCCACTATTACCCATGGTGCCACCGCCTTTATTAAAATGACTTTTAACATTGGCAACTGTTCTTACGTGGTTATCAGTAGCAGTTTCAACTAATATAGCTACACCGTGTGGTGCATATCCTTCGTATAAAATTTCTTCGTAGTTAGAAGTGTCTTTACCCATGGCACGCTTAATAGCCGCTTCAACACGGTCTTTAGGCATACCTACACTTCGTGCATTTTGGTAACATCTTCTTAAAGCAGGATTGTCGTCTGGATTGGGCCCACTTGATTTCACGGCAATTACAATTTCTTTACCGATGCGGGTAAACTGTTTTGCCATGCGATCAAAACGCTTGAACATGGTTGCTTTTCTAACTTCAAAAATCCTTCCCATAGTATTGTATTAATAGGTGCAAAAATACGGCAAAAAAAATAGTCCCGAAGGTCGGGACTATTTTTTTTAATATAAGTAATAGGTTAGTTTAACTTACTATGTTTACGGCTGTATACAAAGTATACAACTAGGCCTAAAATCATCCAGCCAAATGCTACTTTAAGCGTTTGTGCATCAAGTGCAAAAATCATTGCCAAACATATAACAGCACCTAAAATTGGCACAAGTGGCACAAGTGGTGTTTTAAATGGTCTTTCCATTTCTGGTGATTTTACACGTAGTATCCAAATGCCAGCACTTACAAGTACAAAGGCAAATAAGGTACCAAATGATGTTAAATCTCCAGCAACGCTTCCTGGTACAAAAGCAGCAAAAGCACCTACAAAAATAAATAAGATCCAGTTAGATTTATAGGGCGTACGGTATTTAGGATGTAAATCAGAGAATACTTTTGGAAGAAGGCCATCATTTGCCATTGAAAAGAATACACGTGATTGACCCATTAGCATCACTAAAATTACAGAGCTAAAGCCCGCTAAAATAGCAACAGTTACAGCTGTAGCCAACCAACCATAGCCTGTCATGTAATTTGAAATAGCATAAGCAACTGATGCTTCACGACCTTTTAAAGGATCAACAAAATCGGTCCATGGAGCAACGCCTGTTAATACGTGTCCAAATAAGATGTATAAAATTGTACACACCACAAGTGATCCTAAAATACCAATAGGCATATCTCTTTTAGGGTTCTTAGCTTCTTGTGCTGCAGTAGATACTGCGTCAAAACCAATGAAGGCAAAGAATACAATGGCAGCGCCACCTAGCACACCACCCCAGCCATGCTTAAATGCACCTGAATAATCTGCGACCACTTTTCCTGATGCATCCAAAAGAGGAGGCTGATTGGCAGGAATAAAATAGGGTGTATGGTTTTCTGGTCTAATAAACTGCCAGCCCAAAACAATAAATATAATTACAATCGCAACTTTAATAAATACAATAACTGCATTTACAATCGCAGACTCTTGTGTTCCTTTAATGAGTAATAAAGTAAGAAGCAATAGTATAACTAATGAAGGGGCATTCATGATACCATGGTGTAAGACGCCGGCGGTATCTGTGACACTTTCAAAGGGAGAATGGCTCCATTCGTAGGGTATGCTTCCTCCTAAAAGCTTGTTTAAATATTCACTCCAAGCAATAGAAACAGTAGCTGCACCTAATGCGTATTCCATAATTAACGCCCAACCAATAATCCATGCAACGGTTTCTCCCATGGTAACATAAGAGTATGCATAAGCACTACCTGAAATAGGAATCATGGCAGCAAATTCTGCGTAACATAAACCAGCAAAAGCACAACCGATGGCTGCAATAATAAATGATAATGTAACGGCTGGTCCGGCAGCTTGTCCTGCAGCAGCAGCTGTTCTCACAAATAAACCTGCTCCTATAATAGCACCAACGCCTAAAGCAACAAGGTTACCTGCACCTAGCGTGCGTTTAAGGCCCTTACCACCATCTTCTGCTTGTGCTAACATGGCAGATAAATCCTTTTTTCTAAATAAACTCATAATTTTTGGGTTTGATTTCTAATCAATTGATGTCGGAAAATAGTACTTTTTTCTCAAAATCACCCTCCTTTTTTGCAAAAATCACGATTGCGTCGCCTGCCATTTTTTAGTACTTAAGTCTTATATTGCAATACTTATATACCTTATGAAAAAATCTAATAAATTAACCCTCTACATTGTTATCGCAATGGTTGCTGGGGTCATTCTTGGTTATTTTGTGCATCAAAATAGTGAACCTGCATTTATTCAATCTTTCTCCAAAAATTTAAAGCTGCTCACCACCATATTTTTAAGGTTGGTCCAAATGATTATTGCACCGCTTGTATTTTCTACCCTTGTTGTAGGAATTGCCAAATTAGGAGATTTAAAAACGGTTGGAAGAGTTGGAGGCAAAGCACTATTGTGGTTTTTCACAGCCTCGCTTGTTAGTTTATTGATTGGACTTGTGCTCGTTAATGTATTTAAGCCAGGTGCTGGCATTGATTTAAGTAATGCCGATATGAGTGGTGCGCAAGACTTAGTGGGCAAAACACAAGAATTTAGTATTCAGAAGTTTATTGAACACGTATTTCCAAAAAGCGTTGTTGATGCTATGGCCAATAACGAAATTTTACAACTTGTAATTTTTAGTATCTTTTTTGGTGTGGCCACCGCTTCAATGGGAGAAAAAGCGGCTATTGTTGTTAAAGCTTTGGATGCTGTTGCGCACGTGATTTTAAAAATGGTAGGCTACGTCATGAATTTTGCACCTATTGGTGTGTTTGGTGCAATTGCTGCCGTGATTGCTACCAAAGGGCTTGACGTGTTTGTTTTTTATGGCAAATACCTTTTGTATTTCATTATGGGTATCGCCACTTTGTGGATTGTACTTTTATCGGTTGGATTTTTAATTTTAGGCAAGCGTTTGCCAGGACTTTTAAAAGCTATTTTCCCGCCACTGATTATTGCATTTAGTACCACAAGTAGCGAAGCGGTTTTTCCTAAACTAACTGAAGAGCTAGAAAAGTTTGGTTGCAAAGACAAAATTGTTTCTTTCATTTTACCACTTGGTTATTCATTTAATTTAGATGGAAGTATGATGTATATGACATTTGCCAGCCTTGCTATTGCGCAGGCTTATGGCATTCATATCGATATTGGCACACAACTTACCATGCTGATTGTGCTGATGCTTACGAGTAAAGGTATTGCAGGCGTTCCACGCGCATCACTTGTAGTGGTAACTGCTACTTGTGCGATGTTTAATATACCGCCCGAAGGCATTGCGCTTATTTTACCAATCGATCATTTTTGTGACATGTTTAGAACCGCTACCAATGTATTAGGTAATGCACTTGCTACAAGTGCCGTGAGTAAGTGGGAGGGTTCATTAGAAAATCCGACAGAAGTTACTGTTTAACTAAAAATTAAATTGTTGTCATGTTCTTAATAGATGCTTTTCATTGGAGTCAATTACTACAGCCTCAGTTTTATATTGAGCATGGTGGCTTGTGGCTCATATTACTCGTTGTATTTGCAGAAACTGGACTCTTTGCTGGCTTTTTTTTACCGGGCGATAGTTTGCTTTTTGTAGCAGGAATTTATAGCACCAACTTAGCTGCAGAACTTTGGTCGACAGGCAATGAGTTTACTGATTTATTTTTATTGATGGGCCTTATTGCAGCGGCAGGTATTGCAGGCAATGCAACTGGTTATTGGTTTGGTAAAAAAGTGGGTCCTGCCATGTTTAGTTGGAAGGAAAATTTATTATTTAAAAGGAAATATTTAATCCAAGCCCAGGAGTTTTACAATAAGCACGGTGGTGGCGCCATTATTGTAGCAAGGTTTATTCCGATCGTAAGAACTTTTGCGCCAATAGTTGCAGGTATTGTTGGGATGGATCGAAAAAAGTTTGTGAGCTTTAATGTTATTGGATCTATTGCATGGGTATTTAGCATGTTATTTGCCGGCCACTTTTTACAAAAATGGATTTTAAGTGAATTTGGTTTTGATTTAAAAAATCATCTAGAAATTATTGTGCTGGGCATTGTATTTTTTACAACGGCACCTGTAATTATTAAGCTATTTTTTGCAAAATCAAAGAAGGTGTAACTATGAATGCAACTGATAAAAAAATATCAATATTCTCTTTACCTGTTATTGTAGCAGCACTTGGTTACTTTGTTGACATCTACGACCTACTTCTATTTACGATTGTTAAAAAAACAAGTATGCTCGGTGTAGGTTCTACAGAAGCCACACTTTTAGTAGATAGTACACGTGTTATTAATTGGCAAATGACGGGCCTTTTATTAGGCGGTATTATTTGGGGTGTTCTAGCCGATAAAAAAGGAAGGTTGAGTGTACTTTTTGGATCTATCATTTTATATTCTACTGCAAATTTCGCAACAGGTTTTGTAACAAGTGTAGACCAATATGCATGGGCTCGTTTTATTGGTGGCCTTGGGCTAGCAGGTGAGCTTGGTGCGGGTATAACACTCGTAAGTGAACTGCTTCCTAAAAATAAAAGAGGCGTTGGCACGTCTCTTGTGGCGGGTATTGGACTCTTTGGTGCTGTGGCTGCATACTTTACGTATCAGTACACACAGGATTGGCGTTTATGTTACAAAATTGGCGGAGTACTTGGTATTTGCTTATTGTTACTTCGCGTTAAAGTAGCTGAGTCTGGCATGTTTGCTACAGCAAAAGCTTCGGAAGTTGTAAAAGGAAACTTTTTCATGCTCATTAATAATGGCAAGCGCTTTAAAAAATATTTTGTTGCTATTTTAATTGGCTTACCTACTTGGTATGTGATAGGAATATTACTCAATCAAAGTGATCGTTTTGGTAAAGCCATGTTTAATAGTACGACTATCGATTCTGGAAGAGCCATTATGTTTGGATATGTAGGTATTGCCGTTGGCGATATTTTAATTGGACTTGTCAGTCAATATTTTAAGAGTCGAAAAAAAGCACTCCTTTTATTTTATGGATTTACCCTTGTTGGTTTGATCTTTTATTTTAGCGGGTTTAATAATTCTGATAGCAGTATGTATTGGATTGCCTTATGGCTAGGCTTTAGTACTGGGTTTTGGGCCATATTTGTAACCATGGGAGCGGAGCAGTTTGGCACCAATTTGCGTGCTACGGCTGCTACGACTATTCCTAATATGGTGCGTGGAGCACTTCCTTTAATTAATATGCTGTTTTTAGATTTGTTTCAAAAATCATGGCAGTGGTCCATTGTATATAGCGGCATTGTAACTGGTATTATTGTTATGACTGTTGCTTTTACTGCTTATGCCTTTACCGAAGAAACATTCCACAAAGATTTAGATTATATGGAGTTGGACTAATATATAAATTCCCTCAATGAAATTTTTAGTAATCCGCTTTTCTTCTATTGGAGACATCGTTTTAACAACAGCTGCTATTCGTTGTTTAAAGCAGCAGGTGCCGGATGCTGAAATTCATTTTTTAACCAAAGAATGTTTTAAAGCGGTAACAATTCATAATCCGTACATATCTGCGTTTCATTATTTTACTGAAGATCTTAGTGCTACCATCAAAGAATTGCAACAACAAAATTTTGATTACGTTATTGATTTTCATAAAAACTTTAGAACCTGGCGCATTAAAACAGCATTAAAAGTGCCAGCATTAACCTATAAAAAATTAAGCCTACATAAGTTCTTTTTAACGAAGCTTGGTATTAAAAATAAAATTCCTTCACGTCATATTGTAGATAGGTGCATCGATACCTTATCGCCACTAGGTGTACAAAATGATGGCAAGGGGCTTGATTATTTTATTGCCCCAGAGGACCATATTAAAGCAGAAGACTTACCCACGGCGCATAGCGCCGGTTACGTTGCGGTTGTTATTGGCGCATCTTATGCCACCAAAAAACTCCCGCTACTAAAGTTACAGCAGCTTTGTAAAAAAATCAATTTCCCCATTGTACTAGTAGGTGGTAAAGAGGACGCTAAAGAAGGGGATGCAGTTGCCGCCATTGACCCAATAAAAATTTACAATGCTTGCGGAAAATTTAGTTTAAACGAGTCTGCGAGTATTGTTCAAAAATCTCGTCTTGTCATTTCTCATGACACGGGTCTCCAATACATTGCTTGTGCCTTTAACAAGCCCGTGCTGGCCATTTGGGGTGCCACATCTCCCATGCTACAAGTTGAGCCTTATTATGGCGAGACCACAATTGCTGCAATGGGATTAAGTAACCCGCCGTATCAAAATTTTATCGTTCCACATTTGTCTTGCCAACCCTGTTCCAATTATGGCACAAAAAAATGCCCCAAAGGGCATTTTAATTGTATGATGCTACAAGACACGACAGCAATTGCTGCAGCCGTAGACAAATATTTATAAAGTTTTTAGAACGTCGTTCATGCTTCTAACAGCATCTGCGCTTTTGTTAAACGCAGCTTGCTCATCTGCAGAAAGTTCCATGTCAACAATTTTTTCCCAACCGTTCTTGCCAATAACAACAGGAACGCCAAGGCAAATATCTGATTGACCGTATTCACCATTTAAGCTAACGCAACAAGTAAATAATTTTTTCTCATCACGAACAATGCTTTCAACGAGTGCAGTGCCTGCAGCACCTGGTGCATACCATGCTGATGTACCTAATAATTTAGTTAAAGTAGCACCGCCCACCATCGTATCAGCTATAATTTTTTCTTGCTGCTCGCTCGATAAAAATTGAGTAACTGGAATACTATTCCAAGTAGCGTGCTTGATTAAAGGTATCATGGTTGTATCGCCATGACCGCCAACAACAAGTGCATTTAAATCGGCAGGGCTACAATCTAGTGCAGTACTTAATTGATATTTAAAACGAGCGCTATCAAGTGTGCCGCCCATTCCAATGATTCTATTTTTTGGTAAGCCCGTAGATTGGAGTGCCAAGTAAGTCATGGTATCCATTGGGTTACTAATTACAATAATAATTGCATTAGGAGAATGCTTTAAAATATTTTCGCAAACACCTTTTACGATACCAGCGTTGGTGCCAATTAATTCTTCGCGTGTCATACCTGGTTTACGTGGTAAGCCAGAAGTGATCACAACAACATCAGAGTTAGCTGTTTTGGTATAGTCGTTGGTGCTACCAGAAATTCTAGTATCAAAACCAAGCAATGCCGCTGTTTGCATCATGTCTTGCGCTTTACCTTCTGCAAAACCTTCTTTGATGTCTAATAAAACAAGTTCGCTTGCTAATTCTTTGCGCGCAATATTGTCTGCACAGGTTGCACCTACTGCTCCAGCGCCCACTACCGTAATTTTCATATAAAATGCATTAAAAGGTGAATGTTATTTTCAGGCGCAAAGGTACGTACGAAATACCATTATAATACCTTAATGAGTCCCAATTAATTTGAGTAATTCCGGGATTTCCACCCCCATTTCGTATGCTTTAACAAATTGTTTGCGGTTGTCGTACACCGCTATAAATGGCGTATACTTTACTTGGTAATATGATGGAATACTGTACTGCTGATCTTGGCCGCAAACCACATTGGGTAGGGCATTAAATCCGTATTTTTCTGCAAAGTCTTTAAGTTCTGGTATACTTCTACTACCTGCCCAAACAAAAAAAACATGTTTAAGGCTGTCTATGTTTTTTACCATTTCTGTGGCCTCATGTTGGCAGTGTCCGCAGTCGGGACTAAAGTATATAATGAGGGTGTATTTAGAAGTTGGAATATTGTTTTGGGTGAAATTTTTTCCATCAATAAGTAGGAGGTTGAATGCCGGAATATTTTTATTGGTTAAATATGGCGCATCAGGTCTTACGGGGGTATTGTCTTGTGCGGTTGCATTTTTAAGCGTGCCCAATAATAGCATAGCTAAAAAAAGAATGGTGACTTTTTTCATTTGAGGGTGGGGGATTATTTTTTCGCTTGCTCATCTTCCAGCATACGCATTTGCTTGGCGTCTTGTAAAAAAGAAGAGGCAAATATAAATTTGTTAAGAAGTTCGTCTTTCGAATAGATAATATCTTGATTGGTGCCTTCCCACTGTTTTTTACCTTGGTGTAGATAAATGATGTGCTCACCAATTTCCATTACACTGTTCATGTCGTGTGATACAACAATGGTAGTGATGTTAAATTCGGATGTAATTTCTTGGATGAGTTTATCAATCACCATAGAGGTTTGCGGGTCGAGGCCTGAGTTAGGCTCGTCGCAAAAAAGATATTTTGGATTGAGTACAATGGCGCGTGCGATACCTACTCTTTTTTTCATCCCACCACTAATTTCGGAAGGGTATCTTTTATGTGCATCTACTAGATTAACACGTGCTAGTACTTCGTCTACTCTTTTTTTCTTTTCGGCTAGGGTCCATTTGGTAAACATATGAAGTGGGAACAAAACATTTTCTTCTACAGTCATAGAATCAAATAATGCAGTTCCTTGAAACAACATACCAATTTGTCTCCTTAATTCTTTGCGCTCATTGTTATCCATGAGCAGCATGTCTTTTCCATTAAATAGTATTTGTCCTATCTCTGGTTTAAAGAGCCCAACCATGCATTTTGTAAGTACGGTTTTACCGCTACCACTGGTTCCAATAATTAAATTGCATTTACCAGCAATCATAGAAGCACTGATGTCTTCTATAATGGTTCTTTCTCCAAAACTTTTGCTGATATTTTTTAATTCAATCATGGTTGGGTGGAGTTGAGCTTACAAAACTTCAATTTGATTTCGTGTAAGGTCTTCAAAGGTATCTCTTTGTCTGATCAGTTTGGCCTCGCCTTTTATGATCATCACCTCAGCAGGCTTGTATCTCGAATTAAAATTACTGGCCATTTCAAAGCCATAGGCACCAGCATTTTCAAAAACCAATAAATCACCTTCTCTTATTGTTGGAATTTGTCTGTCAGATGCAAATGTGTCAGTTTCGCAAATATTACCTACTATATCATAGGTTGCTAAAGGCCCATCAGGGTTTGATACATTTTTAATTTCGTGGTAGGCCTCGTATAACATAGGTCTAATGAGGTGGTTAAAACCACTATTAACGCCAGCAAAAGCGATACTCGGTGTTTGCTTGATTACATTAACTTCTGTAATAAAATATCCGGCCTTACTCACCATATATTTACCCGGCTCAAACCAGAGTTCAAAACTGCGTGCATAGGTGCTTTGTAGCTTTTCTTGAAACTTTTGAATCTCAGATGCAAGCTCATTAATATTGGTAGAAGGGTCACCTGCTTTGTAAGGCACTTTAAATCCACCGCCTAAATCTAAAAATTGTAAATGCGGAAATTTAGGAACCAAATCAAAAAATACATCTGTTACTTTCATAAAAACAGACACGTCTTTAATTTCGCTTCCGGTATGAATATGTAATCCTGCAATATTAATTTGATAGGTGTCAATAATGTTAAGTAACGCATCTAACTGTTCTAATGGCACACCAAACTTGCTCTTATCATGACCTGTAGAAATTTTTAAATTACCACCCGCCATAATATTTGGACGCAGTCTAATACCAACTGGGTAGCCACTACCATATTTTTTCCCAAACTTTTCTAAATTGGATAAGCTATCAATATTTACATGAATACCAAGTGAAACAGCAGTTTCAATTTCACTAAAATGAATACCGTTACTCGTATATAAAATATTTTTAGGTGCGTGCCCTGCTTTAATTGCAAGGTGCGCTTCATTAATAGAACTGCAATCAACGGCGCAGCCCATATTAAGCATCAGCTTTAAAATATTGATATTGGTGAGTGCTTTACTCGCATAAAAAAACTTGACCTGTTGCCCTGCAAAAGCAGTGGTTAAAGCACTGTATTGCGCCTCAATGTTGGCAGCATCGTACAAATAAAGTGGCGTACCAAAAGTATTGGCTGCTGCAATGAGTTGTTCGTTGGAAAGTGAATGTGACATAGGTCCACGAAGATAAGACTTCGAGGCATTTATTAGGCAGGATCCTTATCTGAATTCTCGTCGTCTTCGTTAGAATCTTCGTTGGCCTCTTCAAAATTATCAGACTCGCTAAAATTGCCATCATCTTCTGTGTCAAAAGCCTCATTTTCTAGCGCAGCCAAATCATCAATTGGATCTTCGTTAGAAGGGGTTTCAGTGGCAATTGCTACGTTTTGATCTGTAAAGTCTTCAGGATTTATAATCGTGCCCTCAATTAACTGTTCGGATAGTACTTCTCTAATTTTAGGAAGATCTTCTGGGCTGTTGATACCAAAATAATCCATGAATGTTTTAGAGGTAACATATAAAAGTGGTTTACCCGGCATGTTTTCACTGCGGCCACTAATTAAAATGAGTTCTTTTTCTAATAACTTTTGAATGCTATAATCGGTGTTAACACCTCTAATAGATTCTATTTCGCCTTTTGTGATTGGTTGCTTGTAAGCAATGATAGCAAGGGTTTCTAATGCTGCGTTAGAAAGGCGCTTTAAAAACTTGTCGCCGTTAAGTTGTGCAATGGTTTGGTGAAAATCTTTTTTAGTCAAAAACTGCCAGCCACCGCCGCTCTCTTTTACTTCAAATGGATAAAATTCTGAATCATACTTTTCTTTAATTCCATTTACAGCAGCATCAACTTGATCGATACTAATGCGCTCTTCTAAAAAGCCAAAAGTGTTGTTGATTAATTCAACAATATCAGGTGATGTAAGTGGTTTTTCACTTGCAAAAATGAGAACTTCTATATGTGGTATGATTTCACTAATCTCCATAAACTAATATTAAGGATTATCCTTGAAGTGCAGCTGCGCCACTTACAATTTCTGTAAGTTCTGTGGTGATGGCCGCCTGACGCGCTCTGTTGTAGCTAATTTTAAGCGACTTTAAGAGTTCGTTGGCGTTTTCGCTCGCTTTGTCCATTGCGGTCATGCGCGCGCCATGCTCACTTGCGTTACAATCAAGCACTGCTTTAAATAATTGTGTGTTTAATATTTTTGGCATGAGCCCTGCTATCAATTCCTCTTTAGCTGGCTCAAAAATAAAGTCCGATTTTTTTGCAGCACCTGTGCTTTTTACTTTTGGAATCGGTAAAAAAGCTTCTGCTTTATATTCTTGAGAAGCTGCGTTTTTAAATTCAGAATAAATAACTTCTACCGCATCAAAAGTTTTGTCTTCAAATGCTTTCATTGCAGCCGCAGCAGCAGCTTGCACGTTTTCGAAACTGAGTTGTAAAAAGATATCTTTAAAAGTAGCATCGGTGGTGTAGCCTGCTTTGGTTAAACTCTCGTATCCTTTTTTTCCAATGTTCCAAATGGTAACATTGCCTTTATTGAATTGGCTGCTATATTTTTCGGCGATGGTGCTCTTCGCAAGTTTAATAAGATTGGCATTGTAACCACCACATAAACCTCTATCAGAAGTGATAACGATTAATAAAACGTTTTCTACCGTTCTGGTTTCTGCTAATTTGATAGATAAATCACCCTCTGTAGTGCTTACAATATTGCTCAGCATTTCTTGTAGCTTTTGCGCGTAAGGGCGCATTTGGGTAATGGCGTCTTGGGCACGGCGTAATTTAGCCGCACTCACCATTTTCATTGCCTTGGTAATTTGCTGCGTACTTTGTACACTTTTGATCCTATTTCTAACCTCTTTTAATTGACCTGCCATGGTATTAAATATTACTCGTTTTCGGGGGCAAAAGTAGCAGAAAGACGCTGAAATTCCATAAAGAAGTTTTCAAGAAAGAATGAACCGTCAATTTGGAACTAAAAACGGTAAGCGAGGCCCATGCCAGAAGGTGTAGGGCCAAGGGTCCAAACACCAAATTTTTGACCAAGCCTTTTGCCGTTTTTGCGGTGGGCTCCAAATTGTAAAAGGTCATAAACCAACAAAAAAGCACCTTGCAGCATAATACTCCCGCCATAGCCTTGTATTTTGGCGTTCTGGTTTTTGATCCCGCTATTACGCATTAGTAGGCCAATACCAAAGTATCCAACGTCTAATGCGCTGTTAATGAGTAGTATTTTTTGAATTTTTTGCTGTGCCTGTATTTCCGATGCCAGGGTATTGGTTTTTAATAGCTGTTTTTTGATGCCTAAAAAGCCTACAGCTGCAATCCCCACATTAACGGCGTTAAAATACGAGCTCATTTGATGAAAATAGTGCTCTGGGCCCACGGTGTTGGTAGCTGAAATACTCCCCTGTACCACATTTACAAGGCCCCAGGCACCAAGGGCGGTCATATAATTACGTGTTATATTGATTCGTTCCATGGCAACGGCCTCCGGCAGGGGAAGTCGGAGGCTATCATTTACAGCGGTTTGTGCCGAATCGGATGGGTTGTTTTGGCTAAATACGGGCCCGCTAACCAAAAAAATGGCTAAAAACACCCAAATCCCAATTGCCCCACATTTACTAGCTATAATCTTGTTCATAATCAGTTCTTTGTAACCCGTTTACAACCGCTCTAAAATCTTTACCTTTGGCGGCCTTACTATCGAGTGCCAAATTGACGCAAATATAATTGCCGCACTCTTTTTGTGTAGGTTATTTTTTATAAAACAGTTTATTTAACAATATGTTGAAATTTATAACCAAATTATTTGGAAGTAGTAAGAGCGAGAAAGATGTTCAGAAGATACTTCCAATTGTAGAAAAGGCCAATTCTTTTTTTGCGTCTTATGCTAGTTTAACCAACGACGAACTCCGTAGCAAAACAACTGAGTTTAAGCAAAGGATTCAAAATCATCTGACGGCTATTGATGCTCAAATTAAAGAGAAAAAAGAAATAGCGGATGCATTAAGTGACACCGAAATACACAAGCGTGATGCTATTTATAAAGAGGTCGATGCTTTAAATAAAGAGCGCGATCAAAAAATTGAAGAGGTACTTGCGGAAATTCAACCTGAAGCTTTTGCAGTGGTAAAAGAAACAGCGCGTAGGTTTTCTACCAATGAAGAATTGGTATCTACCGCTACTGAATTAGACAGGTCGTTTAGCGTTAAAAAAGATTATATTTCTATTAAAGGTGAACAGAGTGTTTATAAAAACACGTGGACTGCAGCTGGCGGAAAAGTTACCTGGAATATGGTGCACTATGACGTGCAGTTAATTGGTGGTAGTGTACTACACGAAGGTAAAATTGCTGAAATGTCTACGGGTGAAGGAAAGACCCTCGTATCAACGCTTCCAGCTTATTTAAATGCACTAGCAGGTGAAGGTGTGCACATTGTAACGGTGAATGATTACCTGGCAAAACGTGACAGCGAATGGAACGGCACTTTGTTTGAGTGGCTCGGACTTCGCGTAGATTGTATTGATAAGCACGACCCTAATAGTGAATCGCGCAGAAATGCTTATTTAGCAGATATTACTTACGGTACCAATAATGAATTTGGTTTTGATTACCTCCGCGACAACATGGTACATACACCACAGGAAATGGTGCAACGCAAACATCATTTTGCGATGGTGGATGAAGTGGATTCGGTGTTAATTGATGATGCGCGTACGCCACTTATTATTTCTGGTCCAGTAGGACATAATACCAGCGAGCAACAATTTTTTGAATTAAAGCCGCGCATCGAAAAATTAGTAGATGCACAAAAGCGTGCGACCAATCAATTTTTAATTGAAGCCAAAAAGAAAATTGCAGAAGGCAACGATGACCCTAAAGATGGCGGTCTTGCTTTATTTAGAGCACATAGAGGACTTCCTAAAAACAATGCCCTTATTAAATATTTAAGTGAGCCAGGTATTCGTGTGAAACTCCAAAAAGCAGAAAACTATTACCTCGCAGATCAGTCTCGTGAAATGCCGATTGCCGACGAAGAACTATATTTCTATATTGATGAAAAAAGCAACTCAGTAGAGCTTACCGATAAAGGGATTCAGCTCATTACAAAAGCTGGTGAAGACCAACAGTTTTTTGTGTTACCTGATATTAGTTTGTCGCTTGCATCAATAGACAAATCTGAGTCTTTGGTTGCCGAAGAAAAATTGCAACAAAAAGAATCGATCATCAATGATTATTCTGTAAAGGCCGATCGTATTCATACCGTTCAACAACTACTAAAAGCTTACACGCTATTTGATATAGACATTGAATATGTGGTGATGGATGGTTCTGTAAAAATTGTAGATGAGCAAACAGGTCGTATACTAGACGGTCGTAGGTATTCTGATGGTTTACACCAAGCTATTGAAGCCAAAGAAAATGTAAAAATTGAAGCGGCTACACAAACCTATGCAACTGTTACTTTACAAAACTATTTTAGAATGTACCACAAACTTTGTGGTATGACAGGTACAGCCGAAACAGAAGCGGCAGAACTTTGGGACATCTATAAATTAGATGTTGTTTCTGTTCCTACCAATGTAACGGCTATCAGAATTGATGAGCAGGATTTGGTATTTAAAACCAAGCGTGAAAAATTTGGTGCCGTTATTGATGAAATTGTAAAATTAAGAGAAGCAGGCAGACCCGTTCTAGTAGGTACCACAAGTGTTGAAGTGAGTGAATTACTAGGCCGTATGCTACGCCAAAAACAAATTCCTCATAATGTATTAAATGCCAAGCAGCACGCACGTGAAGCACAAATTGTTACCGAAGCAGGTTTGGCAGGTGCTGTTACCATTGCTACTAACATGGCAGGTAGAGGTACCGATATTAAATTAGGCGAAGGCGTAAAAGAAGCAGGAGGACTTGCTATTTTAGGTACCGAGCGTCACGAATCTCGTCGTGTAGACCGTCAGTTAAGAGGACGTGCTGGACGTCAAGGAGATCCTGGATCTTCTCAGTTTTTTGTATCCTTAGAAGATGATTTGATGCGCATGTTTGGTAGTGAGCGTATTGCTAAAGTGATGGACTTTGCTGGCTACAAAGAAGGTGAAGTGATTCAGCACAGCATGATTACAAAATCTATTGAACGTGCACAGAAAAAAGTAGAAGAAAACAACTTTGGTATTCGTAAGCGTTTATTAGAGTACGATGATGTGATGAACAAGCAGCGTACCGTAATTTATGCAAAACGTCATCATGCATTATTTGGTGAAAGATTAGCACTTGATTTAGACAATGCTTTTTATGGCGTTGCCGAAGGACTTGTGTATGGCTTTAGAGAGTTAGGCGATTATGAAGGCTTTAAATTAGCCGTTATTGTAAACTTTGGGTTAGATACTGCCATCACTGACACGCAATTAAATAAAGAAAATGCACCTGCTGTTGCCGAGTTATTATACCAAGAAGCCATTGTGCATTATAACCGTAGACGTACCGATATGATGGCGCAAGCGATGCCGGTTTTTAAACGTATTCGTTTACAACAAGGTAACCACATCGAAAATGTGATTGTGCCATTTACGGATGGTAAAAAAGCGATGGAAGTGCTGGGTAATATGGATAAAACCCTTGCTACAAATGGAGCTGCGCTTATCAATGCACTTGAAAGAACCATTGCACTTGCACACATAGACAATGCTTGGAAAGAGCATTTGCGTGCGATGGATGATTTAAAGCAAAGTGTACAGACAGCTACTTACGAGCAAAAAGATCCACTCGTTATTTATAAAATGGAAGCCTTTGAGTTGTTCAAAAAAATGGACACCGAAGTCAATAAAGACATCATTGAGTTTTTATGTCATGCAACCATTCCTTTAACCGAAACAGATCAGGTACAAGAAGGACGTCAGCAAAAAACAGACATGAGTAAGATGAGCGTGACCAAGCGAGATGCTAGTGCTGCGCCTACCGAAAATGATTATTACGATCCTACACCAGAAAAGCAACAGCCAATTACGGTGGGTCCAAAAATTGGCAGAAACGATCCTTGTCCTTGCGGTAGTGGTAAAAAATACAAGGCATGTCATGGAAGAGACGCCGATTAATTTAATTTTTGATTGATGACATTAAACGCCTACATCGACCATACTATTTTAAAGCCTACAACACTTGTTGCAGACATTGAAAAATTATGTGCGGAGGCCGTGGAGTATGGTTTTGCTGCAGTATGTGTACCACCTAATTTTGTAAAAACTGCAAAGGCTTTAGTAGCAGGATCTGCTGTTAAAGTAGCCACTGTTATTGGTTTTCCATTTGGATATAGCGCCGTAGAATCTAAAATTGCTGAAATTATTTTAGCAGTAGTTGACGGTGCTGATGAGTTAGATGTTGTGGCAAATATTAGCGCTATAAAAAATGCCGATTGGGCATATCTTGCCAATGAGTTAGGCCATATTTTACCAATTGTTAGAAGCAAAGAAAAAGTAATCAAAGTAATTATTGAATCGGGTGTACTAACAAACGAGGAAATCATTAAGTGTTGTGAACTCTATGGAGTAGCAGGGATTGATTATTTAAAAACATCGACTGGCTACGCCGAAAAAGGAGCAACCATTGAGGCGGTTCAACTCTTTAAAAAGCATTTGCCTTCCAATGTTCAAATTAAAGCGTCCGGTGGTATTAGAGATTACGCATTTGCTAGCGCGCTTTTTGCTGCCGGAGCCACAAGACTGGGCTGTAGCGCAAGTATAGCGATTGTTACAGGTGCCCCAGCTACCGGAAACTATTAATGTTGTAACTTAGATAACACTACAATTTGTTTGTAATGAAAAAAAACATGGTTAGTTCTATCGCCTTTTTAGTTTCCGCATTATTTTTTGCGGAAGGTGTTAGTGCATCAGATACCATTGTTGTTGTTAAAGATCCTCGATTAGATATTTTATCACAAAAGCAAGCTTTAATCAATAAGCGTACTTCGGTGCTCACTAGTAATGGAAAAATAAAAGGATTTAGAATTCAGATTACTAGTACAAGTAGTCGTGATCAGGCGTTTAATGCAAAAGCTGCTGTGCAATCAAAGTTTCCAGATCAAAAAGTGTATACCACCTATCAGGCACCTTTATTTAAAGTGCGTGTTGGTGACTTTTTAAAAAGAGAAGACGCCGAAAAGTATAGAAAATTAATGCTCACTATTTTTCCAACTGGCATGTATGTTGTTGAAGACGTAGTAGATGCAGTATTAGAAGATACCTATCAATAAAATGACAAATTATTTATGAGTCAATTACAAGAAAAAATTAAAGCATTGGCAAAAGAATTTGCGCCTGCACAAATTGCAGTTCGACATCATTTGCATGCAAACCCAGAATTGAGCTATCAAGAATTTGAAACGGCTAAGTATGTAAAAGCGCAATTAGCAGCTATGGGCATTGCTTCTGACGAAAAAGCAACAACCGGACTTGTAGCAGTCATTGAAGGTAAAAATCCTGCGTCCAGAATCATTGCGCTTCGTGCCGATATGGATGCACTTCCCATTCAAGAACAAAACGATGTGCCCTATAAATCAATGGTACCAGGCGTTATGCACGCTTGCGGTCATGATGTGCACACGACTATATTGCTTGGTGCTGCAAAAATTTTATTGGCTACAAAAGATAGTTGGGAAGGCACTGTAAAATTATTTTTTCAACCCGGCGAAGAAAAAAATCCGGGGGGTGCTAGTTATATGATTAGAGATGGGGCACTTCAAAATCCAGCACCTGAGGCAATTGTTGCACTGCATGTTCATCCAGGACTTGATACTGGTAAATTAAGTTTTAGAAAAGGCAGGGTAATGGCAAGTGCCGATGAAATTTATATGACTATTAAAGGTTCAGGTGGTCATGCGGCTTCTCCACATTTAGCACCTGATACTATTTTAATTGCATCGCATGTTATTATAAGTTTACAACAAATTATTTCACGTAACAGAAATCCTGTTTCTCCATCAGTATTATCTATATGCTCTGTTCAAGGAGGTAATACTACCAATGTGATTCCTTCCGAAGTAAAACTCATGGGAACATTTAGAGCGATGGATGAAGTGTGGAGGTATCAAGCACACGAGTTAATTACCAAAACAGCTAAAGGTGTTGCCGAGTCGATGGGCGCCACTATTGATGTGCTCATTGATGTGGGGTATCCAACCGTAGATAATGATCCTGCTTTTACAGAAATAGCATGGAAATTGGCCGATGATTATATGGGGGCTGATAATGTGTTAGAAACAGAAATGCGTATGGGGGCCGAAGATTTTGGTTATTATAGCCAACAAATTCCTGGTTGCTTTTTTAGGCTTGGTGTACGCAACGAGGGAGCAGGTATTGTTCATAATGTACATGCCCCTCATTTTGATATAGATGAGAGTTCCATTGAAATAGGGATGGGCATGATGGCATGGCTTGGCGCAACGGCTCATACATGAGGAATTACGTATTTTAGGCAAACAAGTGTTAGCCTTTAAGAATTAATGGTAAATTTGTTATTCGAACAAAACAATACAGATGGCAAAAAACAATGACCTCCGCAGAGAACAAGCCCTTGAATACCATGCAAGTGGTAGACCAGGTAAAATAGAGGTGGTGCCTACTAAAGAGGCTAAAACCCAACGAGATTTGTCGCTTGCTTACAGCCCGGGGGTGGCAGAGCCTTGTAAAGAAATTTTTGAAAACATTGAAGAGGTATATAAATACACGGCTAAAGGAAATTTAGTAGCTGTAATTACGAACGGAACTGCTGTGTTAGGACTTGGCGATATTGGCCCAGAGGCAAGTAAGCCTGTAATGGAAGGAAAGGGTGTACTCTTTAAAATATTTGCAGACATTGATGTATTTGATATTGAAATCAACGAGAAGGATCCCGAAAAGTTTGTACAAATTGTAAAAGCATTGGAGCCCACATTTGGTGGCATTAACCTAGAAGATATTAAAGCGCCCGAATGTTTTTACATCGAGCAGCAGCTAAAAGAGCAAATGAAAATTCCGGTGATGCATGATGATCAGCACGGAACGGCTATCATTAGTGGAGCTGCACTTTTAAATGCATTGGAACTTCAAAAAAAGAAAATTGATCGTGTACGATTTGTAGTGAATGGGGCAGGCGCCGCTGCTATGGCATGTGTACAGTTGTATGTTGCACTTGGTGCGCGTTACGAAAACTTTATCATGTTTGATAAAGATGGCGTTTTGCATGAAGGCCGTACCGATTTAGATGCTACGCGTAAAAAGTTTGCTGTAAAAAAATCGGATTCCACACTTACAAAAGCAATGCGCGATGCCGATATTTTTTTAGGGCTTAGTATTGGTGGTGTTGTTACTCCCGACATGGTAAAATCAATGGCAAAAAACCCAATTGTATTTGCCATGGCCAATCCAGATCCGGAAATTTCTTACGAAGATGCAACAGCGGTTCGTAAAGATATTATTATGGCTACAGGCCGTACCGATTATCCAAACCAGGTTAATAATGTATTAGGGTTCCCTTATATTTTTAGAGGTGCACTTGATGTGCGTGCTACAAAAATTAATGAAGCCATGAAGCTGGCTGCTGTAAAAGCGCTAGCAGAGCTTGCTAAAACGGCAGTGCCTGATATTGTAAACTTGGCGTACAATCAATCTAGTATGAGTTTTGGTCCAGAATATATTATTCCAAAACCACTAGACCCTCGTTTACTTTCAACAGTAGCGCCTGCGGTTGCAAAAGCAGCGGTAGAATCTGGCGTAGCGCAAAAGCCCATTCAAAACTGGGATGCTTACACGCTTCAATTAAATAAGCGTTTAGGACTCGACAATCAATTGATACGTGTAATTGGTAACAAAGCAAGACGTGATCCAAAAAGATTGGTTTTTGCCGAAGCGGACAATCAAAAAGTATTAAAGGCAGCTAGCATTATTTATGATGATGGTATTGCATATCCTATTTTATTAGGTGATCCAGTAAAAATTAATGCCATTGCAGAAGAGTATAATATTGATTTAACAGATATTCCTATCATTGATTCACGTAGCGATGAACAAGAAGCGAAGCGTGAATTTTATGGCGAATTATTCTTTAAAAAGCGTCAGCGTAAAGGGTTTAATCATTACGAGAGCATCAAGATTATGAAAGACCGCAACCATTTTGGTTGTATGATGGTGGAAACCGGTGATGCCGATGCAATGCTATCAGGGCTTACTAAAAATTATGCCGAAGCCATTAGGCCAGCACTTCAAATTATAGGTACCGAAGAAGGTGTTAAAAAAATTGCTGGCATGTATTTATTATTAACCAAACGTGGCCCTATATTTTTAGCGGACACAACGGTTAATTTTAATCCAAATGCCGAAGAGTTAGCCGACATTGCTATGATGGTTGCTAAAGAAGTAAGAAACTTTAATATCACGCCACGCATAGCTATGTTAAGTTATAGCAACTTTGGTAGTTCCGATTCTGAAGAGGCTAAAATTGTTGCAGAAGCTACTAGTATTTTAAAGCAGCGTAATCCATCTTTAATAGTAGATGGTGAAATGCAAGCAAGTATGGCTTTCAATAAAGAAATACTAAAAGATAATTACGGGTTCAGTGATTTAGTGGATGAAGATGTGAACGTACTTATTTTCCCTAATTTAACTTCTGGTAACGTTGCCTACAACCTATTAAAAGAAATTGGTGGGGCAGATGCGATTGGTCCAATATTATTAGGACTTAAAAAGCCTGTACATGTATTACAATTAGGAAGTTCTGTAAGAAGTATTATTAATATGGCGCTTGTAGCTGTGGTAGATGCGCAATTAAAATCGCGTATTGATACAGATGATGCGGTGCAAAGAAGTAGCTGGTGGAAACGCCTCAAAAAGAAAAAGAAATAGTTTAATTTATTTAGCACTAGATGAATCTTATTACGCATTTCGGGAATTATTTGCTCATGTTAAAGGGTATGTTTACCAAGCCCGAAAACCTGCGCATGTATTGGAAGGAGTTTGTGCATCAAGCTGTTGAAATTGGCTTAGGATCTTTACCTATTGTCTTAATTATTTCTTTTTTTCTAGGCGCTGTTACAACCGTTCAAACAACGTATCAGTTGGTAAGTCCGCTCGTGCCGCTTTCTACCATTGCTCAAATTGTTAGAGATAGCTTATTACTTGAATTGTCGCCAACCGTTGTATGTGTAGTCCTTGCTGGTGTTGCTGGTAGCAAAATCGCAAGCGAACTAGGTAATATGCGTGTGAGTGAACAAATTGATGCACTCGAAATAATGGGTATCAATACCAAGAGCTATTTAATACTGCCTAAAATACTGGCTTCCATGCTTGTAATTCCTTGCCTCATTACATTATCTGTAGCACTTGGTATTTGGGGTGGCCGTTTGGCTGGGCATTATACGGGGCTTATATCTACAGATGTTTATGATTCCGGCCTTCGTCAAAATTTAAATACATTTTATATCAATTTTGCACTTTATAAGGCATACACATTTGCATTTATTATCAGTACCATTTCTGCGTATTATGGATACTATGTAAAAGGCGGCGCACTAGAAATTGGAAGAGCAAGTACCAGTGCGGTTGTTGTTAGTTGCATTTTAATTTTGATTTCCGACTATCTATTGGCATTACTTCTTTTAGGTTAAATTAATATTTATGACACCTAATTTTGCAGCGTTTCGCGCATTAATTATGCATCCAGTTAAATTCTGGTTGTACATGCTAGTTAAGCTTCCTATGGGTTTTTTGGCGGGGTTAAAGCTTACGCAGCTTGATCCAGATAAAGCCGTGGTGCAAGTAAAATACAAGTGGCTTACACAAAACCCATTTGGGTCTATGTATTTTGCTGTCTTATCAATGGCCGCAGAGTTTAGTACTGGTATTTTATGTTTAGCCAATATTTACAAATCGGATCCAGCCATAAGTATGCTAGTTGTAAAAATGGAATCTCATTTTTATAAAAAAGCGGTGGGTGTTATTACATTTACTTGTTCTGATGGGGATGCTATTATTGATATTGTTAAAACATCTAAGGAAACAGGAGAGGGCGTTACCATTGTTAGTAAATCAACTGGTGTAAATCAGAATGGCGAAGTTGTTGCCGAATTTTTCATTACTTGGAGCATTAAAGCAAAGGCTTCAAAAAGTTTCACAGCTAAATAATTTTCATGAAAATTTCCTTCCACGGAGCAGCGCAAACAGTTACAGGCTCAAAGCATTTAATTACACTTCAAAATGGCTTTAAAATTTTACT
>JBEDIY010000122.1:0-3881 GCA_041173245.1 Bacteroidota bacterium
CTTCTAAACCAGAAGTGATGGTATGAACACCACTACCAGTACCAAAAGTATTTTTCCAACCAGTGGCTTGCTCTTCAATACTTGCACCAGCAGGCTCTTTACCTACATATTTACCTGGATCAGCAGCACCATGTGTTTTACCAAATGTGTGACCACCAGCAATAAGCGCAACTGTTTCTTCATCATTCATGGCCATACGCGCAAAAGTTTCACGAATGTCTTTTGCAGAAGCAATTGGATCAGGGTTACCGTTAGGACCTTCTGGATTTACATAAATCAATCCCATTTGAACAGCCGCTAATGGATTTTCTAAATCTCTATCTCCACTATAACGCTTATCTCCTAACCACTCACGCTCAGAACCCCAATACACATCTTCGTGTGGCTCCCATACATCTTCTCTACCACCTGCAAAACCAAAAGTTTTGAAGCCCATAGATTCAAGTGCACAGTTACCTGTTAAAATCATTAAATCACCCCATGATAATTTTTTACCGTACTTCTTTTTAATAGGCCATAAAAGTAAACGAGCTTTATCGAGGTTGGTATTATCAGGCCAGCTATTAAGTGGAGCAAAACGAAGCATACCAGCTCCTCCGCCACCTCTACCATCTGTTGTACGGTAAGTACCAGCACTATGCCAAGCCATTCTAATAAAGAAAGGACCATAATGACCATAATCGGCAGGCCACCATTCTTGTGAATTGGTCATCAAATCAAAAATGTCTTGCTTAACAGCTTTTAGATCTAATGTTTTAAATTCAGAAACATAGTTAAAAGTAGAATCCATTGGATTAGACTTTGCTGTGTGCTGACGTAAAATATTTAATCGAAGTTGGTTAGGCCACCAATCGGTGTTTCTTGTACCACTTCCTGCACTACCCATTTTAGCGGTAGCGCTAGCAACTGTTGCACCTGTGTAAGGGCATTTTCCTTCTGCGCTTGTATTTTCCATAGTAATGTATTTTAATGCGTTTTGAGTGACAAAATTAAATCAATTAAACACCTAAATTGTCATTTTGTTGTCATGATTATCAGCTATTTACCCACCAAAATTATCTAGTCATTATTGTATGATTGCAGCAGGTCTTTTTTGAGTACCTAGCTTATTGGTTAAATCATCTCCAAGTGCGGTTCTATAACTATCAGCAATAGCCGTTAAAGCCGCTAACACTTCTGGATTGTGCTTTGCTACATCAAGTGTTTCACCCGGATCGGTAGCTAAATCATAAAGTGCCATAGGAACAGCAACAGAAGCATATTTACCCGGAAATCCATCTTTACCCATATCGGTAGCTTTATAGGTTTGAGACTGATGTGCAAATACCAATTTCCATACACCTTGTCTAACAGCTTTGAGGCTATTGTTATCATAATAATAAACAAAATGATCTCGAGGGTTGGCATTTGGCTGCCCAGTTAGCAATGAAATAATATTTACCCCATCAATTGCATTGGTTGGCAATTTAGTTTTTGTAAGTCCTACAATCGTTGGTAACACATCCATGGTAGCTGCCAAATTATTACATATAGAACCTGGCGCAATAACACCCGGATAACTCATAATGCAAGGCACTTTTACACCCCCATCCCATGCAGAGCCCTTTCCTTCACGAAGCCCGCCGGAACTACCTGCATGGTTGCCAAAAGTGAGCCATGGGCCGTTATCACTGGTAAAAATAATGAGTGTATTTTTTGTTAATCCATTTTTATCAAGCGCCTTCATCACTTCTCCAATAGACCAATCTATTTCCATCATTAAATCACCAAATAAACCAGCGCCACTTTTGTTTTTATATTTAGCAGAAACTGCAATAGGCACGTGCGGCATAGAATGCGCGAGGTACAAAAAAAATGGTTTGTTTTTATTTTTACCAATAAAGCTAACAGCCCTTTCCGTGTAGATTGTGGTAAGCTTAGATTGATCTTCTAAATTATTAATGGGCATCACCGGATTAAATCCTTCTAATAATTGAAGTGGCGGATATTTGGATTTTTTATTGGCGGTATCAGTAATGGTTATGCCATCAAAACCAACAGGCCACATGTCATTAGAATATGGTAGGCCCAAATATTCATCAAAGCCATATGAGGTAGGTAAATAAGGGGCTTTAGCACCCAAATGCCATTTACCAATCATGCCTGTTGCGTATCCCTTTGTTTTTACAATACTTGCAATGGTTTCTTCCTTGGGGTTTAATGCAACAGTAGACCATGGCATAAGCGCACCAGAAATACCAACTCTATTTGGATAGCAACCCGTTAAAAGTGCCGCCCTAGAAGCACTACATACCGCCTGAGCTGCATAAAAATTGGTGAAGCGCATCCCACTAGCAGCAAGCTTATTTATATTGGGCGTATGGTATGGAAAGCCACCATACACTTCTGGATCACCATAACCCATATCGTCCATAAATATCAGTACGATATTGGGTGTGGCTTGGCTAGATTTTGTTTGTGCTTGTATCTGTTGCAACAAAGCCGCTGCAACTATGAAAGACAATAATATTTGTAATTTTTTCATGTGACTTATATAGTACCCGTAATATAATAATAATATACTTCAAAGCACATATTTTAACCAAATTCCCTACCTTTTCGGTATCAAATAATTAATATGAAAAAGCTAACCCAGTTTTTAGCAATCATTCTTTTCGCTGTACTGTCAACAACATTACAAGCGCAAACCATTCAGTTAGCCAACGGCTGGAAATTAAATCCTGCGGGCAGTTCTTTTGCACTTGGAGACCTCCCATTAAATATAGAAGTAAGCAAAACAGGCAAATACATGGCCGTTACTAATAACGGACAGGGCTATCAAAGCATCGAACTCATTGATACCAAATCGGAAAAAATTATTGACTCGGTAAGTATTGCTAAATCTTGGTACGGTTTAAAATTTAGTGCCGATGAAAAAAATTTATACGTAGGCGCGGGGCACGACAACCGCATTAATAAATACGCAATCCAAAACAATAAACTAGTGCTTATTGACAGTTTATTACTGGGCAACAAATGGCCAGAAAAAATTGGGCCAGCAGGTATAGAAATTAACGAAAGCACACAGCAATTATTTGTTGTAACTAGAGAAGACAAACAGCTCTATATTTTTGATTTAAACACTAAAAAAATAATTGGGAAATATGGTTTAGCAGCAGAAGCATTCACTTGCAAACTAAGCCCTAATAAATCTACCCTGTACATTAGTTGTTGGGGTGCTGACCAGGTACTTGTATTTGATTTAAAATCAAAAACCTGGGCACCACCTATTACCGTTGGAGACAACCCCAACGAAATGCTCATCACCAATACCCATTTATTTGTATGTAATGCCAATGACAATAGTGTTTCTATTATTGATATTGCAAAAAATAAAGTAGTAGAAATTTTAGACGCGGCACTCTATCCAAATGCACCAAGTGGTTCTACCACCAACAGCTTAGCGATTGACACAAAAAATAATCGATTATTTATTGCCAACGCAGACAATAACTGTTTAGCGGTTTTTGATATTGCAAAAATAGGCAGCAGCAAATCGGTAGGCTTTATTCCAACGGGCTGGTACCCTACCAGTGTGCGTTTTTTAAACAATAAAATATGGGTAGCCAACGGCAAAGGATTTACACCAAAAGCAAATCCGTTTGGACCTTCTCCTGTTAGAAAAAAAGGAGATGTAATACACCACATGGGCATTACCAAAACGGCTAGTAGCGAACAGTACATTGGCGCTTTATTTACCGGCACAATGAGTATTATCAACAACCCCACTGCACTTGAATTAACCAATTATACGAAAACAGTTTATAAAAACACGCCCTATACAGCCGCTAAATTAACACAGGCAGATAGCATCGAAGCTGGTAATCCAATACCTAGTAAAG
>JBEDIY010000123.1:0-13085 GCA_041173245.1 Bacteroidota bacterium
TGCTTACTTAGCATTTCTGTAAGTGTTGTTTTACCTGCGCCGATATTACCTGCGACAGCGATGTGTTTGGGTTTCTTAGCTTTTGCCATAGGGGTTGAAAATACGAAATGAGTATCTTAAATAGTTAATTATAGTTTGATTTTTTTAATAATAATTCATACCAATAGCACTCCGAACCAGTGTTAGCGTTTTTGAGGCACTTTCGCCTGCTTTTTCGGCGCCCATTTTCATGATTTTTTGAAGGGTGGCGGTGTCTTTTTGCAAATCAGCGGCCTTTTCACGAATAGGCTTGATAAAAGCGACCATATCTTCTGCTAGTTGCATTTTTAGGTCACCATATCTGATGATGCAATTGCCTTCACTACTATTGTTGTAATCGGCGGTAAACTTTTCCACGGTATCTGGCGTACTTACAAGACCCATTAGGGTAAATAAGTTTTCGATGTAAGCAGGCATTGGTGCATTTGGAACTTTAGGGCCAGCATCTGTTGTAGCTCGCTTTAGTTTTTTAACAATCACATCATCTTCATCTGCTAAGTAAAGCGTGTTCATTTGATTTTCACTTTTACTCATTTTCCCTTCTCCATCTAGGCTCAAAATTTTTACAAGTTCGCCGCCATAATTAAATGCATAGGGTAGCGGTAAAACATCGCCGTATCTATGGTTAAAGCGCTCTGCATAATTGCGGGCCATTTCTAAATGTTGTTCTTGATCTTTTCCTACAGGTACTTTTACAGCGCGGTGAATTAAAATATCTGCGGCTTGTAATACAGGGTAGGTAAGGAGTCCAGCGTTTACATTTTCTGGCTGCAACCTAACTTTTTCTTTAAAAGTTACTGTTTTTTCAAGTTCACCTTTATACGCCATCATGTTTAAATACAAATAGAGTTCTGCAATTTGAGGCACATCACTTTGTACATACAAGGCTACTTTTTCTGGATCCAATCCACAAGCAATATTTTCTGCAATTACCCGTAAAACATTTGCTTGTAATTCTTTGGTATCGGGGTGGGTGGTAAGGCTATGCCAGTTTGCTACAAAAAAGTAACAATTGAACGCGTCTTGCATGCGCACATAATTTCGCATAGCGCCAAAATAATTGCCTAAATGAAGGAATCCTGTAGGCCTTATACCACTTAAAACCACCTCT
Organism: Bacteroidota bacterium; assembly: GCA_041173245.1. Taxonomy (GTDB): domain Bacteria; phylum Bacteroidota; class Bacteroidia; order Chitinophagales; family Chitinophagaceae; genus Sediminibacterium. The sequence goes on from JBEDIY010000123.1 coordinate 1,151, forward strand.
TTTTCCATAGCCGCGAAGATAAGGCGCTTTTTCATGATATTTGCTATACAAATACTCTAAAACTGCCCCTTATTCAAGGTTCTAATCACATATTAGGTTCACCCATCGAATACCTTAAAGGCGTTGGCCCTTTAAGGGGTGAATTATTGAAAAAGGAGCTATCGATTTACACTTTTTCGGATTTATTAGAACATTATCCGCACCGGCATATCGATAAAACCCAGGTGCACAAGATAGGCTCCATTAGTCCCGCCACTGACTTTGTGCAGGTAGTTGGCATACTACAGCCACCCGCTTTAATGGGGGACAAAAGAGCAAGGCGCCTAATTGCCCAGTTAGTAGATGATACGGGCACACTAGAACTAGCATGGTTTCAGGGGGCTAATTGGGTACAAAAAAACTTGATACCTGGACAGAAATACCTTGTTTTTGGAAAAACAGGCTTTTTTAATGGGAAACCTCAAATGGTACACCCCGAAATTGAGATTTTCACACCGGCCAAAGAGGGCGGCAAAGATTACCTCGAACCCGTATACCCTGCCACCGAAAAATTAAAGGCCCGTGGGCTTAATGGAAGACAACTGGCAAAACTCACCTACCAGCTTTTTTCCATGATGAAGCCCGCAGATATACCTGAAAACTTACCCCTTCATATATTGTCCGATTATAAGCTTATGAACCGGTATGAGGCGTATTCAAATATTCATTTTCCGGTTTCTGAAAAAGCCTATAAAGCCGCGTTAAGACGTTTAAAGTTTGAAGAATTATTTGTGGCACAAGTGCGTTTAAACCTTGTGCGCCTTGCCAGACACCAGTCTAGTAGGGGCGTTGTTTTTGAAAAAGTAGGCGACTTCTTTAATACTTTCTATAACAAATACTTGCCCTTCGAATTAACGGGTGCTCAAAAAAGAGTACTCAAAGAAATAAGAACCGATACCGCTAGGGGACGTCAAATGAACCGTCTTTTGCAAGGTGATGTAGGTAGTGGAAAAACCATTGTCGCACTTTTAAGTATGCTTCTTGCCGCAGACAATGGATTTCAGAGTTGTTTAATGGCGCCCACCGAAATTTTAGCGCAGCAGCATTATCATGGACTCAGTGAATTATTAAAAGATATGGGTGTAGAACTTGCCTTGTTAACAGGGAGTACCAAAACAGCTGCAAGAAAAAAAATCATGCAAGGATTACAAGATGGTACCCTGCATTTTGTAGTGGGCACACATGCTGTTATTGAAGAAAAAGTGCAGTTTAAAAATTTAGGATTTGTTGTTGTGGACGAACAGCACCGCTTTGGTGTAGCGCAGCGTGCTAAGTTATGGGAGAAGGCCGTTATGCCTCCACATATACTCGTGATGACTGCAACGCCAATCCCTAGAACCCTTGCCATGACTGCGTATGGCGATCTCGATTATAGTGTTATGGATGAGTTGCCGCCGGGCAGACAACCCATTACAACAGTGCACCGAAATGAAATGATGCGTGCATCCGTCATGGACTTTGTTAAAACAGAAATTGAAAAAGGGAGGCAAGTTTATTTTATTTATCCTCTAATTGAGGAGAGTGAAAAACTCAGCTATGAAGACCTCATGCAAGGCTATGAGCAAGTGAAAAGTTTTTTTCCTGAACCAAATTATAGAATTAGCATGTTGCATGGTAGGCAACCCGCGGATCAAAAAGAAACCAATATGGCCCGCTTTGTAAAAGGGGATACGCAAATTATGGTAGCTACCACCGTTATTGAAGTTGGGGTTAATGTGCCCAATGCTTCCGTTATGGTGATAGAAAGTTCCGAAAAATTTGGGTTATCGCAGCTGCATCAGCTACGCGGACGGGTAGGAAGGGGTTCCGAAAAAAGTTTTTGCGTTTTATTAACAGGTCAAAAAGTGAGCCAATTTGCAAAGGAGCGAATCAAAATTATGTGTGCTACCAATGATGGATTCTTAATCGCCGAAAAAGACCTAGAACTAAGGGGTCCTGGCGATATTGAAGGTACCAGACAAAGTGGTGCTTTGAACTTTAAGCTCGCTAATATTGTTAATGATAAAGAAGTGCTGGAAGTGGCCAAAACTGCTGCTGAAAAGCTGGTAGAAGAAGACCATACCCTCACTTTGGCAAAAAATTTAGAATTGAAAAACTATCTTCAGTCCCAAAAGTCTAGGTCGGGGTGGGGAAAGATATCGTAACTTATAAATTATCATGATGTTGCTGCGCAGATTAGTTGGCCTTTTATTGTTTCTTTTTACAGCCTCTGTTGTAGAGGTGAGCGCGCAGCAGTACCTCGAATTTATAGAAAATAAAGGGCAGTGGCCAACAGCTATTAAATTTCAAGCTCAAACGGTTGCCGGCGCATTTGCACTTCAAAATAATGGGTATCGTGTACTGGTTCACAACCCAAAAGATCTAGCGGCATTAAACACACATCCTCGCGAAAAAAATCACGTATCAATGGTGCCTGAAAACTTTGACGGGGTTCTCCATTCGCATGCGTATGAAGTTCGATTTTTGAATGCCAATCCAAATCCAACCATCGTACCTGAAAAAATACAAACCTCTTACAATAATTATTTTATAGGCAATGATTCGTCTAAGTGGGCAAGTGATTGTAAAATTTATAAAGCAGTTGTCTACAAAGAAGTGTATCCTGGTATTGATATTAGGTATTACACCAATGAAGCGCAATTAAAGTATGATATTATTGTGCATCCTGGAGCCGACGTTTCAAAAATTGCTTTATACATTGATGGTGCAGATGGCATTAAAATAAAAAACCGCGCATTAGAAATAAAAACAAGGGTAACCACTGTTTCCGAATTAGCTCCGTACTCTTATCAGCTAAAAAAAGAAGGTAAAAAAGAAGTGGATTGCAACTATTCGGTAAAAGGAAATATTGTCAAATTTTCTATTGCTGGAGATTATGACAAAACCCAAACATTAGTGATTGATCCTTCCATTGTTTTTTATGGATATACGGGCAGCACTGCAGATAACTGGGGGTTTACAGCCACCTATGATTCTCAGGGTAACTTCTATGCAGGCGGCATCGTATTTGGAAGTTTTGGTACGTTCCCGGTGAGCAATGGGGCATTTCAAACCACCTTTGGTGGGGGTGTGCCAGAAGGTGATATTGGGGCGATGGATATTGGGATTATGAAATTTGATCCAACCGGTGTTAATAGGATGTATGCAACCTATATTGGGGGAAAAGGAAATGAGCAGCCCCATAGTTTAGTAATGGATGCGAATGGAAATTTAATTATGGCAGGAAGGACATCTTCAGGTAGCACTTATCCTGTAAAAGGCTTGTCGACGTATGGTCCACTCGGTGGTTTGTTTGATATTGTAATTACAAAATTAAATACAACAGGTAATGCGCTTATTGGATCTGTGCGTATGGGTGGCACTGCCGATGATGGTGTAAATATTAGACCCAATTATATCAAGCCACAGGTATCAGAGTCTACACGTCGCAATTATGGTGATGATGCACGTAGCGAAGTAATTGTGGATGGCGCAGGTAATATTATTTTGGCATCTGTTACACAGTCCGAAGATTTTAAAACTTCGGCAGGTGTTTTTCAAGCAGCGCCAGGTAAAAAAACGACTACTCGTTTTCAGGATGGTGTGTTGGTAAAAATGACACCTAATTTGGATGCTGTTATATTTAGTTCTTTTCTAGGAGGTGGTGATGATGATGCTGCATTTGTGCTTGCTCTTAATCCGTTAACAGGGTTTATATATGTTGGAGGTGCAACAGCAAGCACGGATATGCCGGGAAGTAAAGCAGGTGTTGTATTTGGCACCAATCAAGGGAAAGTGGATGGTTATGTTACTTTCATAAGTCCTGACGGAAGTAGACAAATTGCAACTAGTTATTTTGGCACTTCAGGGGATGATATTATTTACGGTATTCAATTTGATAAATTTGGTTTTCCATATATCATGGGCACTACAACTGTAGCATGGCCCATCATTAATTCTCCATTTAATAGTGGGGGCAATCAGGCATTAGGAAAACAATTTATTTCCAAATTGCAACCTGATTTAACGCAGTTTATTTATTCTGCAAATTTTGGTACTGCAACCGGAAGTATTCCCAATATTTCTCCAACTGCTTTTTTGGTGGACCGTTGTGAAAATGTGTACGTGTCTGGTTGGGGAGGAACATTGGCACCTGGATTTCCATCTGCAGGCACAAGAGGCCTTGCAACATTTGGAGCGGGTCAATTGAGTACCACAACAGATGGTGAAGACCTCTACTTTTTTGTACTAGAAAAAAGCGCTAAAAATATTTTATACGCCACATTCTTTGGTTCTATAACAGGCGCCAATGGTCCCTTGGGTGATCACGTAGATGGAGGTACTAGCAGGTTTGATAAAAACGGAACCATCTATCAATCTGTGTGCTCTTGTTTAGGCGCTAATCCTGCTCCAGGAACCGCTTTACGAGGCTCTGCGGGTGTTTGGTCTCCCAATAATTTATCGGCCGACCCTAGCTCTGCTAGATGTAATTTACTTGCCATTAAGCTAGCCTTTAATTTAGCAGGTGTTGGTGCTGGTTTAAAGGCATCCATTAAAGGATCTGTAAGAGATACGTCTGGATGTGTTCCAATGACCGTAGATTTTACGGACACTTTGGCACAAGGAAAATCTTATGTATGGAATTTTGGTGATGGCTCGCCATCCGTAACATCCAATACTGCAAAAATAGCACACAATTTTACAACAGTTGGTATGTTCAAGGTTTCGTTGGTGGCCATCGATTCCAGTACTTGTAATATTGCTGATACCACTTATATAAATATGAATGTCAGAAATGATGACGCTGCGTTATCATTTACTTTTGCTAAAGTGCCACCTTGTGATCAATTGGTTTTTGAATTTGATAATACTAGCACGGGTCCTGCAAGCAAACCTTTTTCCAATAAAAGTTTTACTTGGGATTTTGGGGATGGAACAAAATTAGCTGCAGGAGCTGGTATTATAAGACATACCTATGCGGTAGGAGGGGCTTATAATGTGAAGCTTACATTAAATGATACCAACTATTGCAATAGCCCTGATAGCTTAATCAAACAAATTAGTCTAGCGCCAAATGTGATTGCAAATTTTACATTACCGCCTGCTGCGTGCGCACCGTTTAATGCTAGTTTTAGAAATACATCTCTTGCGGGGCAGCAATTTTTCTGGAACTTTGGCGATGGTGGGACTTCTACTCTAACCAATCCTTCGCACACCTATGCAAGGCCTGGAACGTATGCCGTTCAATTAATTGCGGTAGATGTCAATACTTGTAATAAACGGGATACCATCATTAAAAACCTTGTTGTTGTTAATAAGCCAACTGCTGCTTATACGTATTCGCCAAATCCTCCAAGACCCAATACACCGGTACAATTTACAAACACATCTTCTGGTGCCGTTACGTACAAATGGATTTTTGGCGATGGCAATTCATTTACAACTTCTAAAAGAGATACGACCATTTCTTATCAGTATCAAAAAACTGGCAAATACAATGCATGTTTGGTTGCTACCAACACAACAGGGTGTTCCGATACAACATGTATACAAATTGATGCGACAGTGGAAGTAGGTTATAGTGTTCCATCAGCGTTTTCTCCTAATGGTGATGGCGTCAATGACCGCGTATTTATTAGAGGATTTGGAATTGCCAAAGTGAGTTTTCAAATATTTAATAGATGGGGTGAAATTGTTTTTGCATCTTCAGATATGAATATGGGTTGGGATGGATATTTCAAAGGAAAATTACAAGCACAAGATGTATATCATTACAGTGCTGTTGTAGAATTTTATACCGGCGAAAAATTAGCCAAAAAAGGAGATATCACTTTACTTAGATAGCCAATGAAATCTAAAATGCACTATATATTATTTCTTGGTTTGGTTGTGGGTATGCTGCAATCAAATGCGCAAGACCTGCATTTTAGTCAGTACTTTAATGCGCCTATTTTGGTTAATCCTGCAAATACAGGATTCAATCCGGACAATGATTACCGCATTGGCGCTAATTACCGAAATCAGTGGGGTACAGTGGGTACTCCATTTAGAACAATGTCTGTGTGGGGGGATGCGCAACTATTTACAGGTAAATTTGAAAACGGATGGATGGGAGTGGGTGGTGCCTTGTATAGAGACGCTGCAGGATCCGGTAATTTACTAAACACAAGCGCGTATGCTTCTGTTGCCTATCATCAAATGCTTGGCTATAGTAGTTTGTTAAGTATTGGTTTTACGGGTGGTTATATTAGTAAGCGCATCGATATTGCTAAACTATCTTTTGATAACCAGTGGAATGGTCAATTCTTTGACGCTACTATTCCATCTAACGAGCCTTTTGCATTTAGCCAAACATCTTACGCCGATTTACAAGCGGGTATTAATTATGCCTATTTTGCTTCCGATAAATTCTACTTGAATGCGGGCCTTAGTGCACAACATATTAATAGACCTAGAGAAAGTTTTTTTGACCCACTTGTTTCCGACGCAAGCATAGATATGCGTTACACTGTATTTTTAAATGCAAGTTTAAAAATTGGAGAAGCTTGGATTGTAAATCCAAACATTTACATGAGTAAAATGAATACAGCATCTGAATTGGTGCTTGGTATTAATGCCAATCGCGATTTAAGTGGTGACGGATCTAGGCAAATGATTTTGGGCCTTTACATGCGAAATGGCGACGCTGTTATTCCTGTTTTTGGCTTTCAACTAAACGACACCCGCTTTACTTTTAATTATGATGCTACTGTTTCAACCCTAAAAGCAGCCAATAATACCAGGGGCGCCTATGAGCTGTCGATTATTAAAACAGGGGCTGTTTCTTCTGCACTAGCAAGGGGTGTAAGATGTCCTTCGGTGAAATTCTAATTCTTTTCTTATTTTTAGTGCATTATTGACAAGCGTTTATCTTTTCACCTATGAAGTATTTACCCCTCAACAAGCAAATTTTTATTGATAACCGTAAGCGGTTTATAAAGGAAATGAAGCCTAACAGCATTGCTATTTTTGTAAGTAATGATGAGTGGCCTTCTAATGGCGATGCGCTTCATGCGTTTAAACAAAACACAGATTTATACTGGTTGTCAGGTATTGAGCAGGAAGATTCAATGGTTGTTTTATTTCCTAATTGCCCCGATCCCAAATATCGCGAAGTACTAGTTTTAGTAAGGCCCAACGAATTAAAAGAAAAGTGGGATGGGCGACGCTTACGAACAGCTGATGGCACTGCTATTTCTGACATACAAACCATTGTATGGTTAGATAGTATTGATGCGATGCTTCAAACTTGGGTGCATTTAGCGGACACTATTTATTTGGACACCAACGAAAATGATCGAAAAGCTACTGATGTTGCTAGTCGCGATTATAGGTTTGTAGCAGAAATGAAAGCGAGGTATCCACTGCATGGATATGAGCGTGCTGCTAAAATCATGCGTAAATTAAGGGCTGTTAAGTCAAAAGAAGAAGTAGCCGTTATCAGTAAAGCTATTGATATCACAGATCAAACTTTTAGACATTTATTAGGCTTTATTAAGCCAGGTGTTACCGAGTATGAAATTGAAGCAGAAATTTACCATCAATTTTTAAAGAGGCGCGCAACCGGTCCAGCCTACCATAGCATTATTGCAAGTGGTGATAGGGCTAGAACACTTCATTATGTTTCAAACAATCAGGTGTGTGAAGCAGGGGAGATGCTCCTCATGGATTTTGGTGCAGAGTATGGAGGTTACTGCGCTGATTTAACAAGAACTGTACCTGTAAATGGTGTATTCTCAAAGCGTCAAAAGGAAGTATACAATGCTTGTTTGCATTTGCACAATTATGCCAAATCAATTTTAAAGCCTGGTATTTCAATTATTCAGTACACTGATAAAGTGGGTGTTGAAGCTTCTAAGCAGTTTGAAAAAATAGGACTCATAACTAAAGCTGCTATTAAAAATCAGGATCCAGAAAATCCTGCTTACCGTAAATATTTATACCATGGCATTTCACATCATTTAGGACTTGATGTGCATGACCTTGGCACAAGAACCGCGCCAATCGAGGCTGGTATGGTATTTACGATTGAACCTGGAATTTATATTGAAGAAGAAAAAATGGGTATTCGGATTGAAAATAATTTTTGGATCACTAAAACGGGCAATATAGATCTGATGAAAAATATTCCCATCACCGTTGAAGAAATTGAGTCTTACATGAAAAAGTCTTCTGTAAAACGAAAGAAATAAACAGCATGATAAAAAAGCAAATACCCAATTTATTTACACTACTCAATCTTTTTTTTGGGTGCATTGCTATAGTCTATATCACAATGCCAGGCATTATGATTACAGTAGGTGTAGATGGCGAAAATTTAATTGAAATTCCGCAGCAGATTTATAGGGCTAGTATATGTTTGGCGCTTGCAGCCGTTGTAGATTATTTTGATGGTTTTTTAGCACGTTTATTGGGGAGTTCCTCAGAAATGGGCAAGCAATTAGATTCATTAGCAGACTTAGTGAGTTTTGGCGTAGCGCCATCACTCATTGCCTATCAGTTTTTAAGGCTTTCATACGCGCAAGAAATTGATGGATTGTCTGCCTCTTGGTTGCAACTCTTGCCTGTCTTTATTTTGCCATGTGCTGCTGCCTTCCGGTTGGCTAGGTTTAATATTTCGGTGCCTTCTACTTCTGGCTTTACAGGTGTTCCTGTACCTGCCGTTGGCCTTTTATTTGCCTCTTTCCCCATGATATATTGGTATGCACCCCTTGGTCAAGCATATGTTACGGGACTGTTACTCAATAAATGGTTTTGGTATGCTTCTGTACTTGGCACTAGTTATTTAATGGTTTCTACGCTTCCTATGATGGCGTTTAAATTTGATCAAATCTCCTTTAAAAAGCTACTGCCTCTTCTCATTTTGGCAAGCATTGGAGCCATTTCTGCCTTAAGTTTTGGTTGGATTGCTGTTCCAATTGTGTTTATTGCGTATGTAGTTCTATCTTTGTCTCTCAAATACTGGTACTTATGATTTTCAATGTTCAGATTAAGGTAATGCCCTTAAAAGATTTATTAGACCCTCAAGGTAAAGCTGTTTTAAGCGGACTTCATAACCTCGAATTAACAGGTGTGCAAGATGTACGTGTAGGGAAAAATATAAGCTTACAAATTGAAGCAGATAGTAAAGAAGCAGCTACTGTTATTGCAGAAAATGCGAGTAAGAAATTATTAGCAAACGCAGTAATGGAGTATTTTGAAATAGAATTCTTAGCTTAATTCTTATTAACTCAAAAGCCATGCTATACCTGGTTCCTACGCCACTTGGTAATTTAAAAGACATGACTTTTAGAGGTGTTGAAGTGCTACAATTGGTTGATGTTATTTTGTGTGAAGACACGAGAACATCTTCTAAATTACTCCAGCATTATCAAATACAAAAACCGTTATCGCCTTATCATCAGCACAACGAGCATAAAATTGTTGGTCACTTGATTGATCAGCTAAAGGGGGGCAAAACTTTTGCATTAATTACAGATGCAGGAACACCTGGTATTTCTGATCCTGCTTTTTTATTGGTACGTGACTGTATCAAAGAAGGTATTAAAGTAGAATGTTTACCCGGCGCTACTGCCTTTGTGCCGGCACTTGTAAATAGTGGAATACCTACCAACCGATTTGTTTTTGAAGGATTTTTACCTTTAAAAAAAGGGAGACAAACTTTATTAAAGCAATTAGCTGTTGAGCCACGAACCATCATTTTATATGAAAGTCCTATGCGGCTTGTAAAAACACTTAAAGAGTTGGCTACTTATTTTGGCGCCGACCGCCTCGCAAGTGTTAGTAGGGAGCTTACTAAAATGTTTGAAGAAAATAAACAAGGCAGTTTACAAGATTTGGCCCTGTATTTTGAGTCAAAAACGGTAAAAGGCGAAATCGTTATTGTAGTGGCTGGCGCCGAATAATTCCTTACTTTTATTGCAACAATTAATTTGATAAAAATGAAAAAGATTTTATTGTTTGGATTTGTATGTCTATTGCTAATGCATACTACAGCAATTATTGCACAACCTGATCGCTGGCAACAACGTATTAAGTATGTTATCAATGCAAACATGGATGTGGTAACCAATACAATAAATGGTACCGAGAAAATAGTTTACACCAACAACTCGTCAGATACATTAAGCAAGGTGTTTTTTCATACGTATTGGAATGCATTTCAACCTGGAAGTAGTATGGATATTAGAAGTAGAGAGCTTGGTCAAATTCAAGTTAGACCTGCTTCTAGAATGGGTGATGGACTTGATTGGGACGCCCGGGTTAAAGACCGTATCAGTAAATTAACACCTACCGAAATTGGATATCAGCATGTGAAATATGTGAAAATAAATGGTGTTGAACAAAAACTAAAAGAGCATGAAACGATTTTAGAAGTTGTTTTGTTAAAACCTATATTACCTAAATCTTCGGTGCAAATGGAAGTAGCATTTGAAGCACAAGTTCCGCTTCAAGTTAGAAGAAGTGGAAGAGACAATAAAGAAGGGATACGTTATAGCATGAGTCAGTGGTATCCTAAAGTAGCCGAGTACGATTACCAGGGTTGGCATGCCAACCAGTACATTGCTAGAGAGTTTTATGGTGTATGGGGTGATTTTGATGTAAATATTACCATCGATAAAAATTATTTTGTTGCAGCAGGCGGCGACTTACAAAATGCGCAAGAAATTGGCATGGGATATGAAGCGCCAGGTTCAAAAACTGTTTCTACAACAAGCGGCACCAAAACATGGAAATGGCAGGCTTATAATGTCCACGATTTTATGTGGGCTGCAGATCCTACTTATAAAATGATTACGCGTAAACCTGCGGGCGGTGGTCCTTTATTGAGAGTCGTTTATAAAGCAGTTGATTCTTTAGAAAACAATTGGCAAAAAATGGCGGATGTAGTAAACAATGCGTATCCTATTATTGCAAAAACTTTTGGCGCATACCCTTACAAAACATACACGTTTATTCAGGGTGGTGATGGCGGTATGGAATACCCGATGTCTACACTTATAAAAAGTGCGAGTGTAGGTACTGCCATTCATGAGTGGATGCACACCTGGTATCAAATGCTGATGGGTTCCAATGAATCATTGTATCCATGGATGGATGAAGGATTCACCGATTATGCAAGTACACGTGTAATGGCTGAACTTAATGGTGCCAAAGGCTTTCCTTATGATGGTTCATATAGAAGTTATATCAGTTTGACAAAAAGCCCCTATGATGAGCCTGCAAGTACCCATTCTGACCATTACAATACCAATATGGCGTATAGCACTTCTGCTTACAGTAAAGGCGCTGTGTTTATGAGTCAGTTGGGCTATGTTATTGGCGATTCAATTAGAGATCAAGTGTTAATTGATTATTACAATGCATGGCGTTTTAAACATCCCAATCCAAATGATTTTGTACGTGTTGCAGAAAAAAGAAGTGGGTTAGAACTTGATTGGTACAAAGAATACTGGATCAATTCTACCAAAACAATTGATTATGCAGTAGGGGACATCAACCTTGTTAATGATAAAGCAAATATTACCATTAAGCGTGTAGGAAAAATGCCAATGCCTTTAGATGTTTTAGTGACTTATAAAGATGGGTCTCAAGAAATGCATTATGTACCGCTTAATTTGCAATTTGGAGAAAAACCAACAGAGGGTAATGTGCCAAGAACGGTTCATGCAGCATGGAAATGGGTAGACCCTGTGTACCAAGTAGCTATTACTAAATCTATTAAAGATATTAAGTCTATAGAAATTGATCCATCATTACGAATGGCTGATGTGAACAGAAGTAATAATAAATTAGTGATACCGGATTAGTATTCCATTTCTTTTAGTGTAGGTGCTTTAAACCAAGTAATTACGACTACTAAAAGTGTCATACATCC
>JBEDIY010000124.1:0-3883 GCA_041173245.1 Bacteroidota bacterium
GGGCCATGCAGGATGTGTCATCCACAATAAAACACCACTAGCTCTATCCCACATTTTACTGTTCCATGCTTCAAACATGGCACGATGACTATCATAATTGACCATCTGTACTTTCCTAGAAAATTCATCAATTCCGTTAGCCTTGCCATATAAACTATCTACGGCACCTAGATAGCCATAAAGATTTTGATTGTTTGAATGTAAATCATGATAATGCCATACATCATTAATTGGCCATTGATCTGCAGGTTTTATAAATTTCTTTAGCGTAGTAGCAACCGGAATAGAAAAAGTACCTATTTCTGTGCTAAATCCTTCTGCATATTTAGTAAAGTAAAGTGCAGGGTCTTGAATATAGTGCCAGTCTCCGCTTTGACGCAGATTGATTTCCCGAGAATTGCCATTATAATGCCGTGTACCATCTTCCTCCATCAATTGCTGGTACAACTCATCTTCAATACCAACCGGAGCATACCCTTCATTGCGAGGACACCAAATAGCAATAGAAGGATGGTTACGAAAACGACGGATTGTTTCAAAACTGTTCTCTAAAAACAGTTGTTGATCTAAAGGATTCAAATTATACCCTTCAGTAGAAATCCAGAAATCATTCCAAACTAACATTCCGTATTCATCAGCCAATTCAAAAAATGTTTCCTCAGTACATTCACCAGTCCAGTTTCGAACCATGTTATAGTTAGCCTCTTTGTGTAATCGAAAGGATGGCTCCAATTGCTCTCTGGATACTTTTTTCATTGCATCATCCATTCCCCAATTTCCTCCTCTACAAAAAACAGATTGTCCATTTACTTTTATGACTAGGAAAGGATTATTGCTTTGTGATATTGTTTGAAAAATACTGGTATCAACCCCTTCTCTTAAAGATGGAATGAATATTTTATTCTCAAAGTCCCTACGCTTAACATTATCAAATATGGGCTTTTTTTCTTTTACATCAGTTGGACTATAGGCAACCCGCCAACCCTTTTTTTGAGGTGCATCGATCATCATTTCATAAGAAAATTCACGAATACCAAAACGAACCTGTTGTTCATCAGAAATGCGATTATTGTTATCCGTAACCGTCAATGCCAGTTGATACAATGAAGGATTACCATAACCATTGGGCCACCAAAGTTTTGGTTGAACCAATCGCAATGAAGGGTGGGTTGCAGGAGAAAATATAACTTGTTGATTTTCGCCTGCTGCTAACTTAACTCGCTTTTCCACACTCATCTTACCGATGGCTCCTTTCACTAATATGGACTGTTCCATGTTGCTATTATTTTTTACCCCTACTTTAATAGTAATTTCAGCTGAAGAAGTGTCTGGCAAAGGAAGATCAGTAATTACTTGTGGATTGGATAAAGTAACTGCCCTAGTATAATGAAGTTGAACATCCTGCCATATTCCAATATTCCTATCACGAATGCCAGGAACCCAATCCCAACCTTCAGAGGAAATAAAAGTGGGCCCGTCCAATGTTAGCTGGCCACCATTGGGGCCCATACCAGATAACTTAGATTGTTCATGAGGGATACCAGGATTAGGTGGCGGATAAATATGAATTGCAAGAATATTTTTTTTGCTTTTATCCATAAGACTTGTAATATCAAAATTCCCTCTAACAAAAGCTCCTTTCATTGTGCCTAATAATTTTCCATTAAGCCAAATATCAGCCTTATAGTTAATCCCATTTAATTTTAACCAAACCAATTTATTGTTATCTTCTTCAGGTGCAGAAAACGAAATTCTATACCACCAATCCTTCCTACATAGATCATCTGGAATTGCTCTATTATTTAAGCCAATATAAGGATCGGGATAAATACCTTCTTTGACCAAGGATGTCAATACTGTACCTGGCACTACAGCATTATACCAATTAGTAGAATTATAAACTTGAGAAAAAATGGATTGAGTATTAGAAGTGACAATATTATTTTCGGCTAACTCCCAACCGCTATCTAATAAATAATCGCCTTGTGAATTTTTTTTAAGTTTAGTTAGAATAACAGTTTTACTTTTTTTCTGCGGGATATCATATTTTGATAATCCAACTGGCAACGTTGCAGATGGTTGCTGCCTGGTTAAACCGAAATTTAATTTACTTTGAGCAAAGCTTTTTGATGAGACAATAAAACTAAAAGAAATGATTATGAATAAGCTATTTATATTTACTTTATTTAATGACATAGTTCAGGTTTAAAGTATTAAAAGGTTTATTTTAATTGAACAACTTTTTCATTGAAAGGAATCATTGGAAGTCCTTCCTTATTATAAAGAGTTGCTATAGGATTAGATTGCCAAGCATATTGAACTCGAACGGGATGTAGAACATATTTAGAGTGTACATAAATAGTTTGTCCATCAATAAAAGCATCGGCCCAAAACCACTTGCCAGTTGAATCAGCAAGTGCAAAATTTTGTACAAGGCTGTTGCCTTTATTTAGTAATCCACCATCAATATTGTCAAAAGAAATCCTTACATGACTCTCTTCTGTAAAAGCAGATTTAAAAGTAGGACCCGTACCAATAACATTTAGATGATATACATGCTGCCTTGCAGCCTGGTAAAGCCTATAGCCAACATCTTGTTTATTGGCAGGGTGAATGTTAAATTCATCACCAATATCGATAGTAGTAGCCATGGCTGTATTTGTTGAAGTCAACAAAGTACCTTTTTGTGCGTCACGAAACTGCGCCCAATCATCATCATTAAGCGGAACCTCAGATCTGGATTTAAAACTTGCTAATTGAACAAATAAAAACGGAATATCTCCAAGATTCCAATACTTCCGCCAATCCTTAATTAACCTATTTTGTAAAGCAGTATATTGTCTCCATTTAGAAGCATTATTCTCACCTTGGTACCATATAAACCCTTTAATTCCGAATGGAATTATAGGGTTTATCATTCCGTTATAATTAACTGTAGCTTTATTATAATAATCTTGCCAACCAGCAACAGCTGGTTCAATTGCATTATTATGTAACCATTCTTTATCCAATATGATTTTTTCGCCTGAGGTATTTTTAAAATAACTATTTGTATATCGGTCACCAATATCAGCAGTACCCCAATTAACATACATACGTATTGATAATACATTCATACCAAGTTTTATCAGCCCTGACGGAATTTTTATAGTTTTATTTTTCAACTTAGAAACATTCGTTGCTACTTCAACACCATTAATATACACGTGATCGTTTTGATCATTTAATGGAAGAAATAGACTATCCATATTTATGGAGGCTGTGTCGTTTATTGTAAAAGACTTCCGAAACCAAATTAGACCCCAATAACTGCCATAACCCATTTTTATTGAGCTTAATGGAAAGTTCGTTTTCGACCATGCAGAATCATTATAACCAACCTGAGTGGCACCTATTTTAACGCCTTGAAAGGACGTTTTAGCAATAACAGATCTATCTAATTCTAATTGTAGCGATTTTTTTACATACTGACTCCAATTTACTGAGTCTTCATTTCGGCTGTTTAATAAGGCCGTAAAATCTGGGTTCGCTGCTAGCGATTCTTTACTCATCCAAGTTTCAATTCCTGTAGCACCTCTTGAAGCTACTATAATTCCTACAGGTATATTTTGATCAAGATAAAGAGCCCGTGCAAAAAAATAAGATACTGCTGAAAATGAGGAAATGTTATTTGAGTTACAGATCTTCCATTCCTTTTGAACAATATCACTAATTGGTACAATAGATGTAACATTATCAACTATACGAAATCTTATGGACGGATAATTTGCATTATTGATTTCAACATCTTTATTCAACAAATCAGACCCCATCCGATATTCCATATTAGATTGACCTGAAGCCAACCAAACATCTCCTATCATTATATTTTTATAGTTAATGG
>JBEDIY010000125.1:0-5276 GCA_041173245.1 Bacteroidota bacterium
TAAAGGACATAGGCATTTTGCCAAAACCAGATTCTATTTCAAGTAACTTTGCTTTTAATTCTGACTTATTTCAATTTTCTATTGTACCAGAAGCAAATAAATCATTAACCGATTTAGATAATGATTTATCAAATGGTTTACAAACACGTGTTGTAATAAACCTTCCAAAACCAATTGCAGCAACAACTTATTTGAAAAAACTAGCCAATGGAAAGATTATAGTGTTTAAAGATGATCAAAGTTTAGATACTTGGGATGATGGAGCAACACTTATTGATGCAAATGGGGATGGGCTAGTTGAAAGAATAGTTATTACAATTACTGATAATGGAATAGGTGATTCGGATCCTACACTCGGTAAAATAACCGATCCGGGTGGACTTGGTATTGTTAAACCAATAATTGACGATGTAATAATTGACTCCTTGGCTGAATCACAAAGAAACGGAAAAATTATTTTTGATTTCAATGATAAGTTTTCGAATAGTGATCTCGATCTTGAAAATGATTCTCTAACATATTCTTTTTCAAGTAGCACTAACCCTGCTATTATAAAAGCAATTGGTATTAATGAAAAAACGGGTCAAGTATTTGTGAAGGATAGTACTTATTTTGATTTTGAACTTTTCGTAAACAATAATGATATTTCTAGAATTAAGTTTGATGTAATCGTGGCTGATAAGTATTCATTCACCGATACAGCATCTGTAGATTTTGGTATATTAAATATTGATGAGATCCCATTAATCATTTCGAAACAAGAAATCAATTTTATCGAAAAGCAGCCTAGTAGTACTGTTGTAATTGCAATTGAAACGATTCCGGATTATAAGGATATTACCAAATTTTCAATAGTTAACGGTAAAGATGGCAACTATTTTTCTTTAGACTCAATTAACGGTAATCTTAGATTTAAAATTCCGCCAAGATTTAGAAAAAAGAAACAATATAAATTAGATATTCAAGCAATTGATATAAACGGCAAATCTGATCAAATACAGCTTAATATTAACATAATTGGAATTGAGGTATTACCAAATACTAATATGCCAGATATATTTAAAACATATGGTGATGGTAAATTTAAATTAAAGACAAATACTAATAGTAACGGCAGTATAACATATGAGATAAGTGATTCAAGTGTTGCAATTATAAAAGGAGATTCATTGACAATTATCGGGTCAGGAATTGCAAAAATTAAAGTTTCTCAAGAGGAAGATTCTTTAAACAATTATTTACCATTTGAGTTCTATACAGATTTAATTGTTAACAAAGCAAAACTGAAAATTACTGCTAGAAATAACGAAAGATGTTTTGCATCCAAGGATCCAAAATTTGATTATTTTATAACTGGCCTTGTTAATGGAGAAGACACTTCTGTTTTTTCTAATAAAGTTGAGTTGATTTCTGATGCTGATATTAATTCAGCTCCTGGTAATTATTCAATCATACCTGGTGGTGTAACTGCGAGAAATTATTCGATTGAATATGTAAATGGGGTTTATTTGATTAGAAATCTTCCTAGTTCTGCTGAAATTAGGTCTAAGTCAAATTACGTGTGTGAAGGAGATAGTATAATTTTACGTGTAGATACTGGCTATCGATATACATGGTTTAGAAATGATACAATAGTATTTCTGGCTAAAAATGATAGTTTAGCTGTATTTGATAGTGGTAATTATAAAGTTAAATTAGAAAATCAGTATGGTTGTGAATTAACTTCTAAAGTTGATTATAATATCAAAAAATATTTTGCACCTGTGCCAGAATTCGACTTTCAATTTTATTGTGTTGATAAGCCAGTTTATTTTACAAACAAAACGAATCATTCAAGATCAGGGCCCGTAAAATATATATGGAACAACGGTAGTGGTGGATTAAGTAATTTAGAAAATCCTATATTTACCTATGCCACTACTGGTACTAAATCAATTGTATTATCTGTTATTCCAGAATTTTGTCCAGTACTTAAAAAAGAAATTATAAAACCAATTTCAATTGAGGAGCCAATTCCGGCCAAAAAATTAAACGGAGTTGATGCACTTACATTTAATTCAACTCAATTGAATGCTCGATTGTTTGATAGATTTCAATATGAATGGTCACCTACAGTTAATTGGTCTAATAGCTATCGAATACCAAATCCATTAGTCATAATTAGTAATGAAACTTTATTCAAGATAAAAATGACAGCCCCTTCTAGTTGTGTTACAGTTGATACAATGTTAGTTCGTGCATTTACGAAAAGAATTTATCTTCCAAATACATTCACTCCTAATGGCGATGGGGTCAATGATATCTTCCAGATCAATCCTGTTGAAATAAAGGAATTAAAATATTTCAGAATAATAAATCAATGGGGTGCAAGGGTTTTCGAAACTCGAAATTTAAGAGAGGGTTGGGATGGTAAACTCAATGGAGCAAATCAACCTATTGCAACATATACTTGGATATTAGAAGCAGTTGATACTGACGGAAATCCGGTTAGAGAGACAGGCTCTGTAACTTTATTAAGATAACTAAGCCAAATTCAGATAATATGAAAAAATATATACTACTTATTGGTTTAGCATACTTTAAAGTTTTTATTGCATCAGGTCAGGATCCTTTTTTTTCTCAATTTTTCGTTTCTCCGATGACAATTAATCCTGCATTAATTGGTAATGATTTAGTTAAAAGCACAAGGGTTCAATCAAATGCTCGTAATCAATGGTGGGGTGGAACTTCATTACCATACTCAACTAAAACGATTCAAATTGAAAGGAGATTAAATTCTCGAAATTCAGAGAATAATGAAATTGTTTTGGGACTAATGTTTTTAAATGAAAGATCTAATGGCGGTATATTGAGTAATACCTTTTTTTCGGGAGCTGTGAATGTTAAAAAAAAGTTGGATGAAAAAGGGAATAGTATCATAAGTGGTGCTCTCTCTTGTTCATACAACAATCGAATGATTGATCTATCAAATGCTACATTTCAATCTCAATTTGGTAGTTTTGGATTTATACGAACAGCAAGTAATTATGATCCAATTTCTACTTTTAATTTAAATTCTAAATATATTGATTTTAATGCTGGCCTAAACTATGAAAAGAAAAGTCAAAAATTTGATTTTAATATAGGTGGTACATTATTTCATGTAGGTAAACCTGATGAAGGATTTGCGCCTAATGGTAAATATCCTATTGATTTTAGAAAAGTAATTACAAGTTCAATCAAATATCGAAGTGAAAAAAATAAAGAGGTAGAATTTTTGGCAAATTTTCAAAATCAAAACAAATCAAGTTTGCTTACATACGGTACAACGTATTCTCTGATTTTTGATGAAATAAAAGGGTCAAAATTAACATATGGATTATTTCACAGAGTCAATGAATCTATTTATCCTTATGTAGGAATTAAATATAATGGAATGAATCTAGGTTTCAGCTATGATATCATTACAGGGTCCGCAAAAACATCTTTTAATACTGTGCAAAGTTTTGAATTATCTTTAGGTTATGTATTTGGAAATTAAGAATTAAATAAAATCATATATTTCTTTTAATCAGAAAAATATTATTTATGTTCAGATTTAAGAATAGGATAAAAAAAGATATGATTCCAAATAGGACTATTCAAGTTAATGGTTATACTAATTATAAAACTAGTTTGTTGGTAAAATATACCTCGTTTAATAATCAAGATAAAATATTTGAATCTTTAATTGGCTCTTTCAATTTTCGTATTGATATTAATTCCTCTACTGATTTTAAAATCTCCTTTTATGTTAACAATCCATTAATGAAAAAGGATTTAATACTCTTCGTTTCACTGAAAGAGCTTGAAGAGGATCTTTCAATAATAAAGGAGTTGAATAAAGAATTTTTAATTGGTATAAATTTAGATCAAATTCAATGGAATTCCATTGAATTTTAAATTTGAAAGATGGGAAGGATTAAAAACTATAAAAAAACGAGTTGCTTTAAAAAACTATCATCAAGGGAGATGCAAGTTACGTTAGCTATAATTGATGAAATGTGTACATCAGAGATTAGTAAAAATTTTGGAATAAAAAGTAACACTGTATCTACAGTAAAAAAGAATATTTTTATAAAGCTCAATATTAAGTCAGATATTGGTCTATATAAACTTGCTTTAAAAGAAGCACTTGTCAATTAAATTTTAATAACATTTACTTATCATAATAAATGTACTGTTTACGAAGACACCTAATAGTTATTAGAATTCTTTTTTAAGGTGGCTTACTTGTAGTAGAGAAATCTTTAAAGCAAGTTTTTTATTTATATCCGCTTATCTTATAAAAATTTGGTAGAGTTATAGAAAAGTTCTTATATAAACTTATCTTAATAATTCATCTATTCTTTTATAAATAGTTTCATCTTCCCCAACATATCTTTCTAAGATTTTACCATTTGGGTCTATTATTATTTTTGTTGGAAAACCAGCTACAGAAAACTGTAATATAAAGTCTTCATTAGTTGAACTAAGTATATGATTCCATTGATATTTTGGATTGTCAAGAATAAATTTTTTCCATCTAATACCTTTATCAGATTCTGATGCAACACCTAAAATCTCCATTTTATCTTTGTATTTATCTAAATATTCTTTCATTTTTGGCATTCCTGCTATGCAAGGACCACACCAGGTTCCCCAGAAATCAATAATAACATATTTTCCCCTGAGTGATGATAATTCAAATTTATTTCCAGAATATGTATTTTTCGTACTGATTTCTGGAACTATTTTTCCAACAGCTGTAGCAGAAAATCCTTGAATTCTTTTTTCTACTTCATCGTAATATATATTACCAGTAAGAAGTCTATTATCCATCATATTATAGAATTCTGTTGCTAAGATATTTGATACCTGTGATCGGATCAACATATCTGATAATTGCCAGGCTGCTGAAGCTAAATTCGGAAAATTTCGAACAAATGCATGTTTGTATTCAACTATCTTTTTATCCAATAAAGATGCTGATTCTTTCATTTTTTTAATTACAGTAGTGTCTGTTACAAGCTTATTTGAGATTTTAACACTGCTATTTACACTCTCATTTAGTAAAGGGTAAATTACACGGTTCAAATTAGCAAAAGCATTGTTATTTTCTTCGCCATAGGGATATGCATCTGCAAAATCTGTAATCTCACCAGTAAATTTTAAATTAAATCCGGGAGCAGCAAAGAATTGTAAAGTTGATGATTTGGCAGGGTAGTAGCCATTTCCTGTTCTTTTTATTACTCTCTCAAGATTAGGGCTGATATTGG
>JBEDIY010000126.1:0-4770 GCA_041173245.1 Bacteroidota bacterium
AAAAATTTATCTAGGAACGTTCGTGATAAGTAGCGTTTGACCACCACTCTTGTATGACTGAACCGAAACCGCTTTACTAGGATTTAAGAATTTATCTCCATCAACCCAAGTGTGTGCATGGATATTAATGGTGAATGTACCTGGTACACCAATTACATCAGAAATATCTTCCATAGCACCATGCTCCCAAATACCAAATTTGTTTTGGTTTGCTCCAGCTGGGTTGTATTTAGAATTTATCATTGCAGCATCTTTATGGGTCATATCCATAAAGATTTTTTTAGAACCAGTTGCAATGTTATATTGCCAAATAAGTGAATTGTGTTTAGCTTCTGGAAAGAAAGAATCTCCATCCTCTTGTATGTATACAAAATTTTCAGTAACGCAAACGTTATCTGGATTGATGATATCTGTTCCTTTTACATTTGCACCAGTTGGTGAAACATCACCATCAGCAACAACTTTTAAAACACCTTTTAGTGGGTCTGTTGCATCTAATTTTAATTGATACATTCTACCCATGTATGTTTTTTCTGTAGTACCAATTATGCCTGTTGCAACAAAGTATAATTCTCTATTGTTAGCAGCTGACCCTTTGCGGTAGTCTAAATCTTCTACACGAGCAAATTGAATACTTTTTAAAGTTGGGTTTAAATTTTCAATTTCAGCACCTGTAAAGCTTTTAGCGTTTGGAACTTCTACAAATTCTACAGGATAATTATTATTCCAAGTCATTGCAGTTTCAATAGGATTTTGGTCAACTCTTCTTAATACATAAAGCTTTCCATTATCTAAATCACCAACAGTATTTGAAACATACAGGTAAACTTGACCATTACCTGCATCTTCGCCTAAAATAATAACAGTCTTGCCAGGATAAGCTGCTTTAGGTAGTGGCACAGCATTTTCACCACTAAATTTACCTAATGCTGGTTTTACCCTTGATTGGTTTGATGCATTTGCAGGTGCTACCGGGTCAATTGCATGTGTCATTGCATTAACATTAGACTCACCAGTCGTTAAAAATACTGGTCCAAATCCATGAATTTCAGGGGTAGCCATTGTTGCTGAACACAATCTAAACATACCGCCATCGGTATTTACGATATAATCACCTTTAACAATGTCTAATTTTTTGTTTAAATACAATCTAGAAACTGCCCAAGTGTTTTCATGATTGGTAACCATGATGTAACCACTACCATCCGGATTTTTAATAAATCCTTGTCCATCAGGAGCTCCACCATATACCATGCCGCCTGAGTTAGGTATCACGTCTTCGCTACTTACTAATGTGTGTACACCTACACCAGCAAAATCACTTGCCATTTTAATAAACGAAGGTGTAATAGACCTGTTTTTGAATTCTGCAGTTTCGGTAGGAAGTTTTGCAGTTTCATCATTTTTTTTACATGCTACAAATAATGTTGTTGTAGTCATTAACAGAAACAATGAATTAATAATTTTATTTGACATAAGTTTTGATTTAAAGAGCAAAATTAGATGCTGCAACAATTACTCTTCGTCAATATAAATGAATAAATCGTTAACTTTTATTTTCTATTGCTGCACATTCTTAACTAACGTTTAATTTTTTTAGTGCAATTGAAAATAGTTACTTAAACATTTATGAGACTTTGTTGCACAAAAAAAGGGCCCTTATTAAAAAGGGCCCTTTACAAATTGTTATTTTCAAAATTACTTAGGCAACACTACAGCATCCACAACGTGGATTAAACCGTTTGAACCAGTTAAATCTGTAGCAACTACTGTTGATACACCACCATTTTCGTCTGTTAAAATTACTTTACCTTCTTTGATAGAAGCAACTAGGTTGCCACCACTTACTGTTTTTAAAGTAACAGATCCACCACCATCTTTAATTGCTTTAACAACAGCACCTGCATTAAAACTACCAGCTACTACGTGGTACGTTAAAATTTTAGCTAAGGTTGCTTTGTTTTCTGGCTTTAATAAAGACACTACAGTACCTGCAGGTAATTTTGCAAAAGCTGCATTTGTTGGTGCAAAAACGGTAAAAGGTCCTGCACTTTGAAGCGTTGCAACTAAGTCTGCAGCTTTAACAGCAGCAACTAAAGTTGAATGATCTTTAGATCCAACAGCGATGTCTACAATTGTAGATTGCGCGTTAACAGTGATTGTGCTAGCAACTATTACAACTAGAGCTAGAATTAAGTTTTTGATTTTCATTTTGTTATTTTCTTATTATAACGTTTGTTTGAACTAATTGTTCACTTACTTAAACAATTTATTTTAAAATTGGCATTCGATTTAAAATTCTTTAAATTACACTAGAAACTTACACTATATGTTTAAAAAATTTACAAGCGGCGATATTTTGTTATTGGTTGCAGCACTTCTTTCTCTTGTTTTTTCAGAAATCATGTGGTTTACTGGTAATAAAGAACATGCCTTATTTGTTGGACTCTGGGTTCCTTCAATTCTATCTTTTGGTATTTTCCTTAAACTAACTAACAAAGAATGATATGATAGACATACTTCCATACTTTGCTGGATTAATTACCATTCTCTTTGGAGTGGGATGTTTTTTAATGCTTTCGAAGTATAAAAATATTAAGTAGTACAATGAATAAGTTACTTAGCAAATTACTTGGTGTTTATGATGCATTGAGTATCCCCAAAAGGCTACATTTTTTTGAGGTTGCTATTTTAAAAGTTTCTATTATTTCATTTGTTGCGCATATTGCTTTTATATATTTCGAGAATACTTTTAATTTTATTGGACCTAGTAGTCATAGCTACTTAAAAGCGATCTATACTCCGTTTAGTTTTATACTCTACTACGAGGTATTTTTACTGGTCATTATTATTCCAAAATCCATATCTGAGTTTATTGGCAAGCAGTTTGAAATCATTGCTCTCATTACACTTCGTAGCTTTTTCCACGATATAGCAGACATTGATTTTACTGACATAGCCACAATCAATAATCCAAACTTTATTAATATATTATATGATTTGGGCGCATCTGTAATCATGCTTTTTTCTACATTGGTTTACAATAAAATGTACAAACAGCATGGGGTAACTGACGCTCATGTAGATTTAGATCAGTTTATTAAAATTAAAAAAGTATTATCGGTTGTCATGTGTGGCGTTCTTGTAGGTTTAAGTTTTATAAGTTTATTTTCTTGGCTCACAGATGTTAAACTAGCGTTTGAACTTAAAACATCTTTTCCAAATCCTAACACTGTCTTTTACACTGACTTTTTTACAATCATGATTTTTGTTGATGTACTCTTACTCATCATTTCATTTATCTATCAATTTTCATTTAACCTCATTTTTAGGAATGCTAGCTTCATCATTACAACGATACTTATTCGTATGTCACTGAGTATGGCAAAGCCCATGAATTATTTGATTATTATTATAGGATTGGCCTTTTCGATAGTTACCTATTTTATATACTCTAAAATGACTGTCCAAAAAATTAAGGACTAATCTGATTTTAAGCCCTTTTTTACAACAGAACGTTGCATTTTTAGCCAAATAAACTAATTTCACGCGTACAAACAAACATTAGTTAATGGCTAAGATTTTAGTTATTGGTGCTGGGGGGCAGTTAGGGACGGAGCTCACTAAAGTATTGGCGAAAACCTATGGTAATGAGGCAGTTATAGCCACTGATTTTCAGGAATCTGTAAAAGATAAGTTTCAATATTGTGCTTTTCAAACCCTCAATGTGATGGATAAGGCGGCACTAGCAGCCATTGTAGAGAAGGAGGGTGTTACAGAACTGTATCATTTAGCTGCTATTTTATCGGCACTTGGCGAAAAAAATCCGGTTCATGCCTGGGACTTAAATATGGGCGGCCTGCTCAATGTTTTAGAGGTAGCGCGTGATTTTGCAATTAATAAAGTTTTTTGGCCTAGTTCTATTGCCGTTTTTGGACCCAACTCGCCTAAAGATCAAACACCTCAACAGGCATTTAAAGATCCTAACACCGTTTATGGCATTTCTAAATTGGCGGGTGAGCACTGGTGCGAATATTACTTTAATAAATACGGCGTAGATGTAAGAAGCCTTAGGTATCCTGGTTTAATTGGATACAAGTCTTTACCAGGCGGAGGAACCACAGACTATGCTGTAGATATTTACCATAAAGCCTTAAACGACGAAAAGTTCACTTGCTTTTTAAGTGCGGATACGTATTTGCCAATGATGTATATGGAGGATGCGATTCAAGCAACCATTCAATTAATGAATGCCCCCAAAGAAAAAATTACCATTCGCACGAGTTATAATTTATCGGGCATGTGTTTTTCGCCACAGGAAATTTATCAAAGTTTATTGCCTTATTTTCCGAAATTTACAATTGAATACGTATCCGATTTTAGACAACAAATTGCAGACAGTTGGCCCAATAGTATCGATGATAGTGCAGCGCAACATGACTGGAATTGGAAACCCGCATTTGATTTAAACGCAATGACAGCAGCTATTGTAGACAACTTGCCAAGCTATTTTAATTATAACAAGCACAAATAATTTTATGTACGATCAATTCAAACCCTTTTTAGTAAACGAGATAGAATCCATTAAAGAAGCTGGCTTATTTAAGAAGGAGAGAATCATTACATCGGCGCAAGCTGCTCAAATTACGATAGAGGGTGGACAAGAGGTTTTAAATTTTTGTGCCAATAACTATTTAGGATTATCGTCTCATCCAAAAGTAATTGATGCTGCTAAAGCGGCTATTGATTCGCATGGGTTTGGTTTATCAT
>JBEDIY010000127.1:0-3713 GCA_041173245.1 Bacteroidota bacterium
ATAGCTAAAAATGCCCGCTACCGAATTGGATCCAGCACTAGTGGAAAAGTTGAGCGCCGAATTACTGCCACTTGTTTGAGCTATAAACAAACCATTCAGTCCTGCATGGAAGCTGCCTAAAAAATAGGGGCCCTTTCCGGTAATGCCGCTCGTATAGGTGCTCATTACTGGTAAATTGGTAAAGTTTTGGGTGTACATGAAGTTCACGGCCGGGTAGGGGTAGCTGGATGGCGTGGTTGAAATTTGACCAAAAACGATGTTTGAGGAGCAAAGCAGTAGGAAACTAGCCAGCTTCCATGTCTGCGCAAAAGTTTTTATCCAACGAACCAAGCAAAAAAAGGAAATAAGCATAAAAAGGGCGGTTATTTTAGGCTAACCAATCTAAATCAATCAGATAGGATTGTTTTATTTGCCGCCTAAATCAAGTATTTACTCCTTTTAGGCCCTTGTATTTGTACTGAAAATCAGTATTTTACGTCTAGTTTAAGAATTCTTTTTAAAACTTTTTGATTTTTCAGTTCCAGCCATTACCTTTGCCGTCCGAAATTTTAAACGGTTTAGAATGCCTACAATACAGCAATTAGTTAGAAAAGGTCGTGAAATTATCAGGGCTAAAAGTAAGTCTAGGGCTTTAGATGCGTGTCCGCAACGTCGTGGTGTTTGTACCAGGGTGTATACGACAACGCCTAAAAAGCCAAACTCTGCCCTACGTAAAGTAGCGAAAGTGCGTTTGACAAACAAAATTGAGGTTATTGCCTACATCCCTGGTGAAGGTCATAACTTACAAGAACACTCAATCGTATTAATCCGTGGTGGTCGTGTAAAAGACTTACCAGGTGTACGTTACCACATTGTTCGTGGTAGCCTCGATACTGCAGGTGTTAAAGATCGTAAGCAGTCTCGTTCTAAATACGGTACTAAAAAAGTTAAGGCTAAAAAATAGTCTTCATAAATAATTACAAAAAAGCTAATAAGTAGATCACATGCGTAAAGCACAAGCCAAAAAATTACCCCTCGCTCCTGATGGACGTTTCAATGATAAATTGGTTACTCGTTTCATTAATAACTTAATGTGGCAGGGTAAAAAAAGCACTGCAATCAATATTTTTTATGATGCAGTAGACAAGGTTACTAAAATGACCGGTGAAGATGGGTATGAAGTATGGAAAAGAGCCGTTGCTAATGTAACGCCTGCTGTTGAAGTACGTAGCCGCCGTATTGGTGGTGCTACCTTCCAAATTCCTGCTGAGGTTCGTGCCGATCGTAAAATTTCTTTAAGTATGAAATGGTTAATCCGTTTCAGCCGCGAAAGAAATGGTCGTACCATGGCCGACAAGTTAGCCAACGAAATGTTAGCTGCTAGTAAAGGTGAAGGTGCTGCTTTCAAAAAGAAAGAAGACACACACCGTATGGCTGAGGCGAACAAAGCGTTCTCTCACTTCAAAATTTAAGTATCAACAAACTGCTTATATAAGCCCCAAACTTAGGTTTGGGGCTTTTTTTGTGCATAATTAATTAATAATTTACCCCGGAAACCTTTTTCCAATCGGTATAATTATTACCTTTGCCGCCTCGAAAATTGGGGAACTGTTTCCCCAAGCAAAAAATTAAAAAACAAGCACTATTATGGCTGACTTGAAATTTCAAAGAAACTTTGGTATCGCCGCACACATTGATGCTGGTAAAACCACTACAACAGAGCGTATCTTACGCTACACAGGTATGATTCATAAAATTGGTGAAGTGCACGATGGTGCTGCTACCACCGATTGGATGGAGCAAGAAAAAGAAAGAGGTATTACCATTACTTCTGCTGCGGTTAGCTGCCAATGGAATTTTCCTACCGTAAAAGGTAAGGCGGATGCTAATACAAATAGTTATTATTTCAATATCATCGATACTCCGGGTCACGTGGATTTTACCGTTGAGGTAGAGCGTTCTATGCGTGTATTAGATGGTTTGATTGCACTTTTCTCTGCAGTTGATGGTGTAGAACCACAATCAGAAACAGTATGGCGTCAAGCAAACCGTTACAAGGTTCCACGTATTGGTTTCGTTAACAAAATGGACCGCGCTGGTGCAGACTTTTTAATGGTGGTAAACCAAGTAAAAGAAATGTTAGGTGCTAAAGCAGTGCCACTTCAATTACCTATTGGTGCCGAAGATAATTTCACGGGTGTTGTGGATTTAATCAAAATGAAAGGTATCATCTGGCATATGGAAACAGAAGGTATGACTTTTGATGAAATTGACGTGCCTGCAGATATGAAAGAAGACGTTGAATTCTGGAGACAGAATTTGATTGAAGCGGTTGCAGAATATGATGATAAATTAATGGAGAAGTTCTTCGAAAATCCAGATACTATTTCTGAAGACGAAGTACACGAAGCC
This sequence comes from Bacteroidota bacterium, assembly GCA_041173245.1. Taxonomy (GTDB): domain Bacteria; phylum Bacteroidota; class Bacteroidia; order Chitinophagales; family Chitinophagaceae; genus Sediminibacterium. The sequence continues at coordinate 2,392 of JBEDIY010000127.1, forward strand.
ATCCGTAAAGCTTGTATCGATTTAAGTATCGTTCCAATGATGTGTGGTTCTTCATTTAAAAATAAAGGGGTGCAAACAGCGCTAGATGCGGTTTGTCGTTACTTGCCTTCTCCAGTAGACGTAGATGATACAGAAGGTACTGATCCAGAAACTGGCGAAAAAGTATACCGTAAGCCCAATGCGAAAGAACCATTTGCTGCACTTGCATTTAAAATCATGACCGATCCTTTCGTAGGACGTTTAGCGTTCTTCAGATGTTATTCTGGTCACTTAGATGCGGGCTCTTATGTACTTAATGTACGTAGTGGTAAAAAAGAGCGTATCTCTCGTATCATGAAAATGTTTGCGAACAAACAAAACCCTGTAGACTTTATTGAAGCAGGTGATATCGCAGCAGCAGTAGGTTTCAAAGAAATCAAAACAGGTGATACTTTATGTGATGAGAACCATCCAATCACCCTAGAAAATATGTTTATTCCTGAGCCCGTAATCGCGGTAGCTGTTGAGCCTAAAACGCAAGCAGACGTTGATAAAATGGGTATGGCCATTGCTAAATTAGTGGAAGAAGATCCAACCCTTCGTGTAAACACAGACGAAGATACTGGTCAAACCATCTTAAGAGGTATGGGTGAGTTACATTTAGAAATTATCATTGACCGTATGCGTCGTGAATTTAAAGTGGAGGTTAACCAAGGTGCGCCACAGGTTGCTTACAAAGAATCATTTGGAATCACTATCGAACACCGTGAAGTGCTTAAGAAGCAATCAGGTGGTCGTGGTAAATTTGCTGATATCCAATTTGCTTTTGGTCCTGCAGATGAAGAGTGGCTAAAAGAAAACGAAGGCAAGCATTTCCAATTCGTAAACGATTTGTTTGGTGGATCCATTCCTAAAGAATTTGTTCCAGCGATTCAAAAAGGTTTTGAAACTTCAATGGGTACAGGTGTTTTAGCTGGTTATCCGGTTAACAACATGAAAGTGCGTGTATTTGATGGTTCATACCACGATGTGGATTCTGATTCTATGTCTTTTGAATTGTGTGCTAAATCTGCCTTCCGTGAAGCGGGTCGTAGAGCAAAACCAACTTTACTAGAGCCAATCATGAAAGTTGAGGTATTAACACCTGATCAGTACATGGGAGATGTTACTGGTGACTTAAACCGTCGCCGTGGTATGCTAGAAGGTATGGACAGCCGTGCGAACCTACAGGTGATCAAGGCTAAAGTGCCACTTAGTGAAATGTTTGGTTATGTAACCCAACTTCGTTCATTATCATCTGGACGTGCCACTTCAACCATGGAGTTCTCTCATTACAACCCAGC
>JBEDIY010000128.1:0-56931 GCA_041173245.1 Bacteroidota bacterium
TTTCCCTAACTAGTTGCAAAGCAACTAGTTAGGGAAATAAAATATAGCCTATAATTTTTTAGGATTTGCTAAAATCAATCAAAATCTACCCCTAAATCACTACCAACTCGTAAAAATCGTCAGGTTGTAAGTAGGTATTAGCGAGTCTTTGTAGCTCCTCGGGGGTTACCGATTTGATGGTTTCGATGCTTTTATAAAAGTAATTTTCGTCCAATCCATTGAGCACATAACTTTTCCAACGGCCTATCAGCTGGAAAGGACCATCCAAGTCACCTAGTAATGAACCAATCATATAATTGCGCACCAAGTCAAGTTCTTGTTGATCTACCGGCTCGTTACGCAGGATTTCCATTTCTTTGATCACTTCTGCGATCGTAGCTGCACAAACATCACGGCCAGCTTCGGTACTAATCATCCATGCACTGGCGTGCACATGATTCTGAAAATAACTATGAATACCATACGTGTATCCTTTGTCTTCTCTAATATTACTCATGAGTCTCGATCCAAAAAATCCACCAAAGAGTGTATTGAGCACATGTGCTTTTTGAAAATCGGGGTGGTGTCTATTTGGAAAAGGCCTTGCCATTCTAATAGCGCCTTGCACACCATTTTCATCATTAATAATTTCTACCTTTTTTTGTGACGCAGTTACAACAGGGTGTTCAACCACTGCGTGCGGAACCGCCTGCAAAGGCAATGTACCAAAGGCTTTGTTAAGCATGGCTTCATAACCAGTAGGCATTTTTCCAGCTACAAATATTTTACAACAGCCGTTTAAATAATACTGTTTATAAAATACTTCAATCACATCTATATTAAGTGCATCATAATCTTCGGCATTAGAATAGGTGCCGTATGGATGGTTGATGCCAAATAAATATTCATCAATTAAACGGTTGGCAATAAAATCACATTTTTGTAAATTAACAGACAAACGCTGTTTCTGATTTTGAATATATATCGCTAATTCTTGTTCTGGAAAAATACTGGTTTCAATAATTTCACGCACCACCGGTAGTAGGGTTTCCAAATGTTTACTTAAACAGTGTAGGGTAAGACTTGCGGTTTCGTTGTAGCAACTTCTATTTAAATAAGCCCCGTGAAATTCAAAAAAATCATTGATTTGATAGGCCGTTTTTGTGGTTGTGCCATTTTTGATTAAAAAATTAGTGGTAGCGGCCACCATGGGCTGCTTGTCATACCAATTGCCTGCATCAAATACCCATTCTACCATCACCACGTCTTGCGCACCGGCATTCATGGCATATACTGGCACTTTATTGTCCAGTGTAAACCGGTCACAATTTTTTAATTGCAAATCAAAATGAACAGCCTCTTCTATCGTTGGAGTAATTTTTCTATCTAACATGTTTTATGATTGAGCGTGATACAAGAGTGTATTTGAATTAGTATTTGCAAAAATTTTATTGGCGTATGCATGAATACTATCAATAGTTACTGCTTGGTATTTTTGAAATTCCGTATTCATCATACTGGCATCACCTAGTAGTTCGTAAAGCGCAATACTACTTGCTCTACTCATCACGCTCATGTCTTCAAAAGCAATCACACTCTCTGTTCTATTGATTACTTTTTCTAGTTCTTTAGCTTCAATTTTTGTAGCCTTTAATTTTTCAATTTCTTCATCTACTGCTTGCACAGCCGTTTCCACAGAAATACCTTTCACGAGTTTTCCATCCACCGCAACAAGACCCGCATCTAAACTGCCAAAATGATAACAATCGATGCTAGAAAAATATTGTTTTTCTTTTACCAGCGTCTGGTACAACCTAGATGCAGCGCCACCTCCCAATATTTCAGTGAGTAAATCGGCGGCGTAATAACCAGGTGATAAACGGGCGTCCATATGCCATGTTTTTACAAAAGCATCGAGTGGAACATTTGCACGCACCTCTAATTTTCTTGCTTCGGTTTGGATAGGTTCTATTGGTAATTGACGTTCATATTTTGTACCCATTTCGATAGGACCAAACCACTTTTCCGCCAAACGTTTTACTTGTTCCAATTTTACATTTCCGGCAACTACTAAAATGGCATTAACAGGACGATAATGTTTAAAAAAGAAATTTTTGACGTCGTCAATTTTTGCATCTTCTACATGCGCCAATGCTGCGCCAATGGTCATCCACCTGTATGGATGCACCGTATATGCCAGCGAACGCATCTTATGCCACACATCGCCGTACGGTTTATTGATATAATGTTCTTTAAATTCTTCACACACCACTTTACGTTGTGTAGCCAAACTTTTTTCGCCAAATGCTAAACTTAACATGCGGTCGCTCTCCAACCAAAAAGCCGTTTCAATATTTTGAGCTGGCAATTGACAATAGTAATTGGTAAGGTCGTTGGTCGTATAGGCATTGTTTTCACCTCCTGCACGTTGCAGTGGTTCGTCATAATCTTTAATATTGATGCTGCCCCCAAACATGAGGTGCTCAAATAAATGCGCAAAGCCTGTTTGAGCAGGATCCTCGTCTCTGGCGCCTACATCATACATTACATTTACCACCGCCATGGGCGTTGAGGGGTCTTCGTGAACCAAAACCCTTAATCCGTTGTCTAATACAAAGCGATCGAATTGAATCATAATAGTTAAAATAGACTGCGAAAGTACATACAACACTGTTAGCTATTTTTAAAACTTGAACTATTCGGTAGTACCTTTGTACCCATTATTTAAAATAAGCAAACATGCAATTAGCGGATTTATACCAAAAGGCACTCAATTTTGAGTTTTTAACCATCGAAGAAGGGATGTTTTTGTTTGAACACGCCCCTTTAACCGAACTCATGCACGTAGCCGATGAGCTTCGAAAAATTCAGGTGCCACATGGTAAAGTGAGTTGGCAAATTGACCGTAACGTAAATACCACCAATGTATGTTTAGCCAATTGTAAATTTTGTAACTTTTATAGAATACCTGGTCATGCTGATGCATATATCACCGACATGCCAACCTACCGTAAAAAAATTGAAGAAACCCTAGCGTATGGTGGCGATCAATTATTATTACAAGGTGGACATCACCCAGATTTAGGACTTGATTTTTATACCAAAACATTTAGAGCGCTCAAACAGGAATATCCAACACTTAAACTTCACGCACTTGGACCCCCAGAAGTAGCACACATTTGTAAGCTCGAAAAAATGAGTCACCACGATGTGCTAAAAGCCTTACAGGAAGCGGGTTTAGACTCACTACCAGGTGCAGGTGCCGAAATTTTAGTGGACCGTGTTAGACGTTTAATTTCAAAAGGAAAATGTGGCGCAGACGAATGGCTTGCCATCATGCACGAAGCGCATAAATTAAATATTACCACCAGTGCCACCATGATGTTTGGTCATGTAGAAACACTGGAAGAAAGATTTATTCACTTAACGCGCATCCGCGAAATTCAAAGTATGAAACCGGAAAATGCAAAAGGATTTTTAGCATTTATTCCATGGACTTTCCAAGACGTAGATACTTTACTTACACGCATAAGAGGGGTACATAATTTAACCACCACCGACGAGTATATTAGAATGATTGCCATTAGCCGGATCATGCTACCAAATGTAAAAAACATACAGGCTAGCTGGCTAACAGTGGGTAAACAAACCGCCCAGGTATGCTTACATAGTGGTGCCAACGATTTTGGGTCTATTATGATTGAAGAAAACGTGGTGAGCGCTGCCGGTGCACCCCACCGTTTTACCTATAAAACCATACAAGACGCTATTAAAGAGGCGGGATTTGAACCTCAATTAAGAAATCAGCAGTACGAATGGCGCGAAATTCCAGCAGCCATTAAGGAACAAGTGATTGATTATTAATTTTTTGAGCTAGCCTGTAACTTTTTGTAGCCGGGTTCGTTATACCCACAGAAAAGACCAAAACAACTGTGTTTCAGCTATGACGGAGAAAGATTACAACGAATCTGTGCTACTGTATGCCGATAATGTGTACCGCTTTATCGTAAAAAATCTTCGCCACACCGAAGACGCAGAGGATATTGTGCAATCTGCCTTTGAAAAACTCTGGATCCACAAAGACAGTGTTGAGCCCCTAAAAGCGAAATCCTATTTGTTTACGGTAGCCTATCACTTACTCATAGACCATACCCGAAAAGCAAAACGCATTTCGTTACAAGAGAGTTTTGAAAACGATACGCAAGCCGCTTATCAAGAAAACAAAGCTTTAAAAAAAGTGTTGCACGAAGCCCTCGCTACCTTAAATGAAACACAGCGTAGTTTGGTATTATTAAAAGATTACGAAGGATACAGCTACGAGGAAATTGGAGAAATCACAAAGCTTACCACAGATCAGGTGCGCGTTTATTTGCACCGGGCCCGTTTAAAGCTTCGCAGTTATTTAATCAGTCCGCAGCAAGTATTATAATATATGCAAAACATAAGTCTACATAATTACCAAGATTTCTTACTCCGTTACATAGACGGAGAATTAGACCTTCGTGAAACAGAGGCCCTGCTTGCATTTGTAACCTTACATCCAGAAGCACAAGAAGAGCTGGCTGCATTAGAATTAACCAAATTAGAACTGCCTGTTATTCCTTGTCCTAACAAAGCACTACTCTATAAAAATATTTTTCCGGTTATAGTAGAGCCAGAAACAATGGTATACCCACACAAACAAAAATTATTTAAAAAAGAAAAAGACAAGGCGCCAGTGATTTTATTAAAATGGTGGGCGATGGGTGCGGCGGCTGTATTTTTATTTATGATGGTTCGCTTTGGTATCCTAGATCAAAAAGGAGGAACTACATTATCTAAAAATAGTATTCCAAAAAATAACCTTTCTAAAGCATCGCCAATTGCGGTTGTTAAAAATATTGATGTTGCAAATACCGTTTCATTGTCGGCAGCAAAAAAAATAGTAGCCAATCAAAAAAGTATTGCTAGCAATACGTTGGAGCGAGGCGCCCTTGAACATCTAGCGCACCAATCTATACCAACTGCTTACACGGTTTCAGCCCGTGAAACGGCACAAAACATGCCAAGTTATAACGGTGATATTATAGATGTAAAGCCTACTGTTATTGCCGAAATAACGTTACCATCAATTGCCAACAACGAAGAAACCACAGAAATTATAGAAACCATCGATACAGAAACCGCTAGCAGTAATAGATCTGTTATGGTTGGCGCTTTTGAAATCGATAAAGATAAATTTAGAGGCCTCTTTAGAAAAGTAAATGCGATTATTAAAAACAAAGAAAACAACAAAAATGAAAAATAAAGTACTCACAGCACTCTTTAGTATTGGAACATTATTGGCAGGTGCGCAATCAGATAGTAGCTATACAAAAACGGATAGCATCAAGCTGAAAGCTGACACCATCAAAGTGGGCAATTTTTATATTGTGAAAAAAAGTGGCGATGCCCTTTTTACAACTCAGGTTAAAGTAGGTGATTCGGTTGTCAATGACGCCACTGTTCAAATTGGCAATATCACCATTAACGCAAGCGGCCTGGACCGAAAGCCCGTTATTAAAATTGAAAGAAAAAAACCGGCACCTAAAAAAGTAAGTACCAATTGGTGGATTTTGGACCTGGGTTTTGCAGGCAATAGAGACGAAACTAACTATGTAACTGCTGTTGTTAATAACAATTACCTCAGAACCTTCAGCCCTGCTAATGGCGCACCCAACAAACAAACATTTAATTTAAACAATGGCAAAACGACCAATGTAAACCTTTGGTTTTTTATGCAAAAAGTAAGTATTGTAAAGCAGGCCATATTTTTAAAATATGGTATGGGTATGGAAATGTATAATTTTAGATACGACTCGCGCGTCTCTTACAGAAAAGAAAGTTTCCCTTTTCTATACAACGATTCGATTTCGTTTTCTAAAAATAAATTGTTTGCCGGCTACTTGAGTGTACCATTGATGTTACACGTTAACACTACTCCTGGTAGCAAAAAAGGATTTAGTTTTAGCGCAGGCGTTAGTGCAGGCTACTTAGTAGGTAGCAGGATTAAACAAAAAAGTGAAGAGCGTGGTAAACAAAAATACAAAGGTGATTTTGATTTATCTCCTTTTAGAACCGCCCTTATTGGTGAACTAGGTATTGGACCAGTAAAGCTTTATGGGTCTTACAGTTTAAACACTTTGCATGAATCTTATACCAGAATAGAGCAGTATCCATTTGCAGTAGGTATCCGCTTTAGTAACTGGTAATATAAAACTACATGATTAAAAAGCGGCCAACGGTCATATACCATTTACTCTTTTCATTTTTACAAAGGCTCTGATGTCCGCTTTGTACATATTTGATGAGTTCTTTTTCGCGGCTCGCTAAATTTTTAAATATCTGATGGGTTTCTGATTCCGTTACACGCGGATCCGTAACACCCCACTGCAATAAGACCGGACAGTTAATAGCAGCAGCGTCTTTTTGCGGTTGGAAATTAAAAGCCCAAGCGCCAAGTTCAACACCACCCCAAAAAGTAAGGAGGGTACTTAATGGTTCTGCTGGAAGTCCCATGGTACGCATACGTCCTGCCACGGCGTCTTGCAAACTAGCAAAAGGCATTTCTAAAATTACTTTAGAAGGCTTTAGCCCAAACTCTGAAACGGCTCTTGTAATCGTAGCAGCGCCCATAGATATACCATATAAGATAATATTTTTTTCTTGTTTTGCCTGCACATAATCATATACGGCTTTTATATCACGGGCCTCATACATACCAATAGAAGTAGTAGATCCTTCACTATTACCATGCGCTCTAAAATCTGTTACAATAATATGATAACCCATTTCATGGAAAGCAGTTGCTTCTGCAATGATGCCACTTTTGCTACTACCATGTCCGTGAAACATAAGTACGATGCCGCGCGGAATTTTTCCATTTGAAGTATCTGCAGCTGCATACCAACTTTCTAAACGAACGCTATCCTGTGTTGTAAGAAAAATAGTATCGTGTGCTACTAAAAAAGAATCCACCACTTTGCTTTTTGGATATTGTACACCAAAAAAGATAGCACTAGCTTTTTCTGAACCAGACATTTCTGAAGGCTTTTTTGGCTTTGGTGCGCCTGCATAAAAATGGGTAAATTGATATGCCTGAAAAGCAGCAATAATATTGATAAAAATAAAAACACCGAGCATTAAGTATGCGGCGCGTTTAAGCCATTTTTTAACCATAAATTAATTTTTAAATTGTGGCAGCACCAAAATAGGGTTGGAGTGCTGCTGGTATCGCAATACCAGACACAGTTTGGTGGTTTTCTAATAAGCAAGCTAATATGCGTGGAAGCGCCAATGAACTTCCATTTAAAGAATGCGCAAATTGCATTTTACCATTTTCATCTTTGTATCTACACTTTAAACGGTTGGTTTGGTACGCTTCAAAATTTGAAACACTACTTACTTCTAACCAGCGTTCTTGTGCTGCACTGTAGACTTCAAAATCATAAGTGATGGCACTTGCAAAACCCATATCACCACCACAGAGTCTTAAAATACGGTAAGGTAATTCTAATGAAGCCACTAATTTTTCTACATGTGCTACCATTTCGTCGAGCACCGTATAACTAGTACTAGGTTCTACTATTTGTATAATTTCAACCTTTTCAAATTGATGTAACCTGTTAAGTCCGCGCACATCTTTTCCGTAGCTACCTGCTTCTCTTCTAAAACATGGAGAATACGCAGTCATTTTAATGGGGAATTCTTCTGGCTTAACAATCACATCGCGGTACACATTGGTTACGGGAACTTCAGCGGTAGGAATCATATAAAAATCATCTGCTGGCATATAATACATTTGTCCTTCCTTGTCTGGAAGTTGTCCTGTACCTAGTGCCGAAGCTTCATTCACCATAAATGGCGGTAAGTATTCGGTGTAACCAGCAGCTGTATTAAAATCTAAAAAATACTGAATGAGTGCGCGTTGTAATTTTGCACCCTTTCCAATATATACTGGAAATCCACTTCCGGTAATTTTATTTCCTAAATCAAAATCAATTAAATTATATTTTTTTGCGAGATCCCAGTGTGGCATAGCACCAGCAGGAAGTGATGCAGTTGGTCCGCCTGTTTTTACCACCACATTGTCTTCTGGTGTTTTACCAACAGGCACTGGTGCACCTGGTAAATTAGGAAGCTGTATTAATTGATTGGTTAATGACGTTTCAATTTCCACCATTTGTGTTTTAATAGGATCTAAACTTTCTTTCCATCCAGCCACTTCTTGTTTTATCGCTTCTGCTCCAGCTGCATTTCCTGAGGCCATCATCTTACCAATTTCTTTTGACGCCGCATTTACCTTTGCCTGCGTGGTATCAAAATCCAATTGTAATTTTTTGCGCTGGTCATCTAGTGCAATGATGCTATCCACCAAATCCAACTGCTTACAATGCTTGACCGCCAATCTTTCCTTTACAAAGGCAGGATCATTTCTTAAAACACTCAACTGTAACATAAAATCAACTATTTCTGCAAAGATAACTTTTGAAAGCTGATGAACGCACTGCTTTGGGCTTTACATTTGCAATATGAGCTTTGCAAAAGACGATTTACAACAAAGATGGTGGCAATTAGAGGCCAAATTACTGGACCGTTTTGGCAAAAAGCCCGATTTGGAGGGCGTTTTGTTCTTAATTGGCATGCAGGAAACCGGTTTTATCCAAGAAAAGATCTCCAAAGAGCAAAAACAAGACCTGATGCACGTGGCGGTTTGCACCGTATTAAGTGCCAGCGACTTTTACCGTTTTGCTGGAAAAGACCCCGATGGATGGCCTCATTTTGAGCAAATAAAGGAACTGCCGGTGATGCACCTTCCTGATCAAGAAAACTTTTTAAAAGACCACGTTCTACTCTATTTTGAAAAAGAAGCACTTTAAAACTAGTTGATCAAATGATTGGTCAATTTGAATAAATATGCAATCTTTGCAACCTATAAATAAACAACTATGAATTTTCCTGCAAACCTATACTACACCAAAGATCACGAGTGGATTCAATTAGACGGAAACGTTGCAACCATTGGTATTACAGACTTTGCACAGCATGAACTTGGAGATATTGTATATATCGACATCAATACTGTTGGTAAAGCACTTGCCGCTGAAGAAGTATTTGGTACTGTAGAAGCAGTAAAAACAGTGAGTGATTTATTTTTACCTGTTGCAGGAACCGTTACAGAAGTGAATACTTTATTGGAAAAACAACCGGAGCTTGTTAATACGGATGCTTATGGTGATGGCTGGATGGTTAAAATGACCGTTAGCAACCCAGCAGATGTAGCCGCTTTAATGAGCAGCGAAGCATACGCAGCCCTTGTTGGGTAACACATGAAAAAACTACATTTTGTTCCTGGCTTTCTATTTTTAGGGATAAGTCTATTCTTACTCACTTTACCTGGATCCTCGGTTCCAAGTGGTTGGTTTTTTATACATATTCCCCAGTTTGATAAAATCGTGCATATTGGCATGTTTGGTATGCTATGTATTTTATTTCAATACCCAGCATTTCAAAGTACACTTACCAACCCGCAAAAGATAGGCTGGTATTGGCTGGTGTCAGTATTAGGCAGCTTATATGGTGTAGCGATGGAATTTGTTCAAAGAGACCTTGTTGCCAACCGATCATTTGAAGGAGCAGATATTTTGGCTGATATGGTGGGGTGCCTTGGTGCGCTTGCTATATCGGCAAGCTTTTTTAGGCAAGAGAGGCCCTAAAAAAACAGGCCCCAATAGAAATTGGGGCCATAACCAAAACTAACTGCTTATGAGAAAAAGTTAAATGAGATTTTGTTAGTGACCCTTAACTTAAAGTCTTGATGAATTTCCTACTTTTTTCTCAATAAATAAAATAAAACTTACAAATTATTTGTTAAAACGGATCCGCTAAATTGAGCCTTATAATCTGGTTGCTTGCCTTAACTTTACACCGTGCCGCAGTTTAACTTCAACGATTCCGCTAATTTTTTATCCAAACTAACCCCACGTAGGTTATGGAATGGAGCAAAAGTCTATTGCAGCTACCAATTAAGCCGTTTCACCGGTAAACCCATTGTTTGGGGAATTCCTATTTCCATCTCATTTGAACCTACTACATCTTGTAACCTCCGCTGCCCGGAGTGCCCAAGCGGATTAAGGGCTTTTACGAGGCCTACCGGCATGCTGCAGCCCTCTTTTTTTAATGAAACCATCGATTCGGTATATAAAGATTTGATATATCTGATCTTTTATTTTCAGGGAGAGCCCTATTTGAATCCTTCCTTTTTGGACATGGTGGCTTATGCGCGTAAAAAGGGCATTTACACCGCCACGTCTACCAATGCACATTATCTAACCGAAGAAAACGCCAAAAAAACAGTGGAATCGGGGCTTGACAGGCTCATTATATCTATTGATGGCACTACCCAAGAAGTATACGAGCAGTACCGGGTTGGCGGAAAACTGGATAAAGTAATGGAAGGCGCCCGAAACATTGTAAAATGGAAAAAGGCATTAAAAAGCAAAACGCCATTTGTATTCTTTCAATTTTTGGTGGTAAAGCCCAATGAACATCAAATTGAAGACATTAAAGCACTTGGAGCAGAAATCGGTGTAGATGCCGTGAGATTTAAAACAGCGCAGGTGTATGATTACGCGAATGATCCGCACGGACTCATTCCTACCAATCAAAAATATAGTAGGTACAAAAAAGACAGTGCTGGCCAAATGCAAGTAAAAAATGGATTGGGTAATCACTGCTGGAAATTATGGCATGCCAATGTAATTACCTGGGATGGGATAGTAGTGCCCTGCTGCTTTGACAAAGACGCTACCCACCAACTGGGTAATTTAAAAAATAAACCATTTACAGAAGTGTGGAATAGCAAGGAGTACCATACTTTTCGAAAAAATTTAATGACCTCCAGAAAATCTATTGACATTTGCGCCAATTGCAGCGAAGGGCTGAGCGTTTGGGAAGACTAGCCCACTGCAACGCATCTTCTAGCAATTGTGCATTACTAGCCCTGCGCCACATTATTCATCCACAAAAGCGCGCAAATCCACCTACCAATTTATCTTTAATGCATGAAAAAAATAGCAATACTTTTGGTGCTACTTGTATGCACTTTTCACATATTGGCACAGCCGGTTCGCAATTTTGAATTTAGAGGCGTATGGATTGCAACCGTCGAAAATATTGATTGGCCCAGCAAACGTGGTCTTCCCGTAGAAACACAGCAAAAAGAGTTTGTTACGATCTTAGACATGCACCAAAAAAATGGCATGAACGCAGTAGTTGTTCAGGTGCGCCCTGCAGCCGATGCTATGTATCCATCTAGCTTTGAACCATGGTCAGAATATTTAACGGGCAAACAAGGTCTAGCGCCTGAACCTTTTTATGATCCGCTCGCTTTTATGATTGAAGAAACACACAAACGCGGCATGGAATTTCATGCATGGCTTAATCCATACCGTGCTGTATTTAATGTCAACAGATCATCGGTAGCGGAAAACCATATTACCAAACAGCGCCCCGAATGGTTTTTAATTTATGGAGACAAAAAATATTTTGATCCAGGAATACCAGCTGTTCGTTCACATACAGCAGCACTTGTAAAAGATTTAGTGAACAGATATGCAATCGATGCGGTGCACATGGATGATTATTTTTACCCGTACCGTATTGCAGGAAAAGAATTTCCGGACCAAGCAAGTTTTGCAAAATATGGAAAAGGTTTATCTAAAGACGAATGGAGAAGAAGCAACTGCGATAGTATTATTGTACAACTTAAAAAAGCAATACTAGCAACCAACCCACGTGTTAAATTTGGTATTAGCCCATTTGGTGTTTGGAGAAATAAAACACAAGACGCACGTGGTAGTGAAACAAAAGGTGGACAAACCAATTACGATGATTTATATGCCGACATTTTACTTTGGCTACAAAAAGGTTGGATTGATTATGTAGTACCGCAACTTTATTGGGAGCGTGGACACAAGCTCGCAGACTATGATATACTTCTTAAATGGTGGAATGACTACGCATATGACAAACACCTGTACATTGGACATGGTATTTATAGAGCGGGCACCAACGATGCTTGGAAAAATAACAATCAAATCCCAGATCAAATCAATTTATTGCGCTCCTTTACTACTACACATGGTAGTGTATTTTACAACAGCAATACATTTGCTAAAAATCCAAACGGATGGAATGATAGTTTGCAAAATAACTATTACAAATATCCAGCCCTCGTACCACCCATGCCATGGTTAGATGACATAGCACCTGATGCACCTTCTATTCAAAAAAAGGGTGCCACTAATATTGTTATAAATTATAATGGTAAAGAAAAAATAAAATCTTTTGGTATTTTTTCCGCTCCAATGGGCGCAAAAGCAACTGCTAAAAATGCACAGCTTGTAAAATTAATAATAGCATCAAAAACAAGTGCTATAGATATCACAAGCGTTCCTCATAAGAAAAACGATAAACTGTATGTAGGATCTGTTGATCTCAACAACAACGTTAGTACCCTTGTAGAACTCAATTAAAGTTTACCGTATTTTTTTTCTACAGCTTCAAAGCGGTAATCAAAAATATGGGTAAGCTGCGCTTTAACAAATAAAGCATGAGCGATATCACCTAAAAAAAATAGGGGTAGTTTGTAATGTACAATATCTGTCATTTCAACACCGCCCTCAATTTGCTTGAAATGGTGCTGGTGGTGCCACATACTATAAGGCCCGTAACGCTGTTCGTCTACAAAATATTTATGGTCTTCCACATGGGTGATTTCGGTCATCCAATAAAGGGGGATACCAAGTACCGGCTTTACGGTGTATTCTATAATTTGACCAGGATACATTCGCTCACCATGGTATTTACTTACAATATTAAAACCGAGGTTGTCTGGGGTAATAGCAGCTAAGTTAGAAGGCTTACTAAAAAAATCCCAGGCTTCCTCGAGTGAAATAGGAACTTTTTGAACCGTTTTGATCGTATATACCTTAGACATAATAGCAGTTTAGGTTACAACAAAATCAGAAGGCAATTGTTTGACTTTATTCATTAAAAAAAGCGGTGTTGGTCTATATAAGTAGCCGCAGAAATTTTACCTTTAACTATGATCACTAAAATAGAACAACAAGCGGCTTTTGATAAAATGATGCATGGTCTTAATCCAGCACAAAAAAAGGCAGTAGACAATATGGAAGGACCTGTTATGGTGATTGCTGGTCCGGGTACTGGAAAAACACAAATTTTAGGCGCGCGTATTGGAAAAATATTATTAGAAAGCGATACCCGTCCCGAAAATATTTTATGTCTTACCTATACAGATGCTGGTGTTGTAGCGATGCGTAAAAGACTACTCGATTTTATTGGTCCAGACGCTTACAAAGTTAATCTGTACACATTTCACGCTTTTTGTAATGACATTATACAAGAGAATTTATCCTTGTTTGAAAAAACAAGTTTGGATCCCATTTCTGATTTGGAAAAAATTGCGCTTTTTAAAAAGCTGATTGACGAGTTTCCAAAAAATCATCCTTTAAAAAGATATAGGGGGGACGTATATTTCGAAATCAATAATTTGCAACATCTTTTTTCTACCATGAAAAAAGAAGCTTGGACACCTGATTATATTGATAGCTGTATTGACGCGTATATTGCAGATATACCCAACCGGGAAGAGTTTGTGTATAAGCGCGCCTACAAGGGATTTAAGGCCGGTGACCTCAAAGAAAATAAGGTTGAGGAAGCAAAAGAAAAAATGGAAAAGTTAAGGGCTGCTGTTGCCGCTTTTCCTGTTTTTCAACAAATGATGCGCACCAAAAACAGATACGATTTTGATGACATGATCAATTGGGTGATTCGTGCATTTGATGAAGACAAATATTTACTAGTCCGCTACCAAGAACAATACCAATATATTTTAGTAGATGAATACCAAGATACCAGTGGTACACAAAACAAACTGGTTGAACAACTCATTAGTTTTTGGGACACACCAAACATTTTTGTTGTCGGCGACGACGACCAAAGTATTTACCGTTTTCAGGGTGCTAATATCGAAAACATGCAGGCCTTTGCAGAAAAATTTTCGGATAGCTTATTAACGGTGGTGCTTACCAACAACTACCGCTCTACACAGGCTATATTAGACGTTTCAAAAACCCTCATCGATAAAAACGAAGAAAGGCTTGTCAAAAAAATTGAGGGCCTCAGTAAAGATTTGGTGGCTTCCAATACAAATTTGGTGCCCCTCACACACAAGCCAGTGATTCAGGTATATGAATCGCCAAGAGGCGAAATGATTGGTATTACAAACGCTGTAGAAGCCCTAATAAGCAGTGGCACGGCACCCGGTCAAATTGCTGTGATTTATAAAGAAAACAAGTACGGAGAAGAACTAGCCACCTATTTTAAAGAAAAAAGCATCCCGTATTTCAGCAAAAGAAATATAAATATTTTACACCAACCAACGCCACAAAAACTAATTAAGCTACTCACCTATTTAGCTGCAGAGCATGATATCCCATATGGTGGTGATGCCCTACTATTTGAAATTTTACATTTTGATTGGTTTCAAATACCCCCTATTGAAATTGCTAAATTAAGCGCAGCCGTTGCAGATCGAAGATTTGGTGATAACAAAACTTCTTTACGCAGACTTATTGCAGAAAAATTAAGTGGTCAAGGTGAAGATTTGTTTACAAAAGAAATTCCAGGCCTACAAGCAGCCGCTACTTTTATAGAAAAAGTAATTGGCGATGTGCCCAACGAAACCTTGCAAACCGTTTTTGAAAACTGTATCAAAGAATCGGGACTATTACGCTGTATTATGGAAAGTCCGGATAAACATTGGGAATTAAAATTATTAACAGGGCTATTTGATTTTATTAAAGAAGAAACCCGCAGAAATCCACGACTTACGCTTGATGCATTAGTTACTATTTTTTCACTCATGAACAAAGAAGGCCTTGTGCTTCCATTAGCAAAAATAAGTGGAAGTAGCACGGCTGTCAATTTATTAACAGCGCACGGATCTAAAGGATTAGAGTTTGAATATGTATTTTTTGTGGGCTGTAACGCGAGCAATTGGGAAAAGAAAAAGAAACCAGGAGGAGGCTATCAATTACCAGATACCATTTTTGTATCTGGCCCTGCACACAAAGAAGAAGAAGAACTAAGACGCCTGTTTTATGTAGCATTAACAAGGGCTGCACAGTATTTAACCATTAGCTATACACAATATAAAAATGATGGAAAAGAAATTGAACCGTCTTTATTTGTAGCTGAAATTATCGATGGTTATGGGCTCGTACCCACAAAAATAAATATTACAGAAGACGAATTAAGTGCATTTGCACTCATCGGATTTAGTAAAGAACAGGCCCCAGAAATTGAAAAAGAAGAAGCTGATTTTATACATACACTTCTCGATAAGTTTGTAATGAACGTAACAGCGCTGAACAACTATTTAAAATGCCCTTTACAATTTTACTACAATAATTTAGTTCGGGTTCCATCCGGAAAATCGGAAGCGACCGAATTTGGTTCTGCAGTTCACTTTGCACTTGAAATGCTTTTTCAAAAAATGCAAAAAAATAATAACGTTTTTCAGTCCAAAGAATTATTTATTGCTGATTTCAATTGGTACATGCACCGCCACAGAGAAAATTTTACCAAAGAACAATTTGATAGAAAAATAGAGTACGGTGAAATCGTATTAACCAATTACTACGATGCAAATATTATTAGTTGGAATAAAGTAATGCTTGCCGAAACCAATATTAGAAATGTTGTTATTAAAGGCGTGCCTTTAAAAGGAAAACTAGATAAAATAGAATTTGATGGCAAAAGTGTAAATGTAGTAGACTATAAAACGGGAGATATAGATAAAGCCAGACCCAAACTAAAACCGCCGCACGACAAAGATCCAAATGGAGGTGATTATTGGAGACAGGCCGTTTTCTACAAAATTTTGATTGACAACTACCCCTCTAAAGACTGGGAAGCCGTTAGCGCCACATTTGACTTTATTGAACCAGATAAACAAGGAACATACAAGCAAGAAAAAGTGGTGGTGACGCCGGGGGACATTGCTACCGTAACGCATCAGATAGAAACGGTATGGCAAAAAATCAAAAACAAGGAATTTTACACGGGTTGTGGCAAAAACGAATGTCATTGGTGTAATTTTGTCAAAACAAATAAGATATCGATTGCACTTCATGAATTAAATGAAGAGCAGGACGAATCTGGAGATTAGCCTATGTTTGCGCTTTCAATAAAAAAGATGTTTAAACCAATTGGAACAGTTGTTTTTTTTGTACTTATTAGTATGTACATAACTGGCTGTGCCAATATTATTCCACCAGGTGGAGGCCCCAGAGACAGTTTACCTCCCAAATTGATAGTAGCCTTACCCAAAGATTCAGCCACCAACGTCCGCACCAAAAATTTTCTACTCAGTTTTGACGAGTATGTTACCCTACAAGGCTTGCAAGAAAATTTGATTGTTTCGCCTACCGTCAAAAACACGCCTATCATAGACTATAAGCTCAAAAATGTTACTATTAAATTTAAAGACTCATTAGAAGAAAATACCACCTACACGCTAGACTTTGGAAAAGCGTTAGTGGATGTGAATGAGTCTAATATGGCTAAGGGTTTTAGGTATATTTTTTCTACCGGTAATAATATTGATAATGGTAATTATAATGGCCATGTAAAAATAGCTGCTACCGGAAAAGTAGATAGTACATTGATTGTTGTACTACATAATAATTTAAACGACACTTCTATATACAACAACACACCTAGGTACTATACACGCGTAGATGGGAAAGGGAATTTTAGTTTTAAAAATTTGGCGCCAGGTAAATATGCGGCTTATGTGATCCCAACAAATTTTTCTAGAAAGTACGATGATAGTACCAACTATTTTGGTTTTTTAAACGCTCCTGTATTGGTATCGGAAAAAACAAAGTCAGATACCATGTATGCCTTTGAAGAATTTAAAAAAATAGAAAAAAAGATATACGCAGCGGCAAGTAGTAAAGATTCTAAAGAAGATAAACGCTTAAAATACAATGCTTCTTTTAACAATGGCGAGCAAGATTTACTAGGGCCATTAGAATTGTCATTTGCAAAAAAAATAACGATAAAAGATACGGCATCCATTAGGCTAGTTGATACCAGTTTTGTAAGCAAAGAAGGCTACACAGTTACCCTAGATAGTAGTGCTCTAAAATTAAGTATTGGCTACAACTGGCCGGCAGGTGAACCCTTTAAACTAGTACTAACAAAGGGCGCTGTAACAGATAGCTTAGGCAATGCCACAGCCAAATCTGATACTTTGTCTTTTTATACTAAAAAAGAAGTTGACTACGGACTCATCAAATTTAAGTTCTCAAATATTGACACTAGCTTACATCCCGTTTTACAAATCATTGAAAGAAATGAAATTATAAACAGCTACCCATTATCGAGCAACCAACTCCTTATTAAACGTTATAAACCGGGCAGCTATGAGTTAAGTATACTTTTTGATACCAATAAAAATGGAATCTGGGATACGGGATCTTTTAAAGTCAACAAAAGACAGCCAGAAATTGTTATTGAAATTCCAAAGCCTATTTCTGTGCGTAATAATTGGGACAATGAAATAACGGTTACCTGGTAAAAAACAAACTATGCAACTACCTTCTTCCTTACTTGAAAATGCAGTGGCACAATTTTCCAAGCTACCCGGTATTGGAAAAAAAACAGCCTTACGTCTTGTACTGCATTTACTAAAGCAAGACGCAGAAGATGTTACTATGTTTGGTGATACCATTACTAAAATGCGCAATGAAATCAAGTTTTGCCAACGTTGTTACAATATTAGCGATGGAAATATTTGTTCCATTTGTGCCAATAGCGCGCGCAATCAACACATCATTTGTGTCGTTGAAAATATTAGAGATGTTATTGCCATAGAAAGCACAGGTCAGTTTAATGGCACTTACCATGTATTAGGCGGTATTATTTCGCCTCTAGATGGTATTGGACCAGAGCAATTAACGATTGAGTCACTTACCGCTAGAATTGAAAAAGAAAGCACCGAAGAAATCGTATTTGCACTCAATCCAACCATTCAGGGGGATACCACCATCTATTATATCCAAAAAAAGATAGCAACAATTGGTTGTAAGGTAACAACCATCGCTAGAGGCATTGCTTTTGGTGGTGAGTTAGAATATGCAGATGAAATGACACTTGCTAGAAGTATTACCAACAGATTACCTGTAGGTCAATACGTAAAATAAATTGTACAACATGAAAACTTGGTTAAAATGGGCCCTTGGTATACTTATTTTAGTAGCCATAGCGGCCGGTGGATTTGCTTGGTGGATTTTTCACAAACCACACCGCAATATCAATACTGAAATAGCAGTTACAATTGGCACAAACGATCTACTTGACGCTTTCAAAAAAAATGAAAAAACGGCGAGTACAGAGTACACCAATAAAGTGTTAGAACTGACCGGCATTGTAAAAGAGGCCTCCAAAAATGATGCTGGCAATTGGTTTATCAATATTGAGAATAGTACGCAAACGGGTAGCATTACCGTTGCGTTTAGCGCCTTAAAAGATACGATACAAGCCTTTGATAGCATAGCTTACAAAGGAATTTGTGCGGGTTATTTTCCTGAAGATAATAGTGTAGTGATCAATGAAGCGGTGCTTCTATTTAAAAGTAAAACAGATACAACAAAAAAGATTACGGTAAGTATTGAACCTGTTCAAAAAGATACCATTATAAGTTTTAGCACTAAAAAAGGAAGCATTCAATTTGTATCGCCTACAGATCCTGATGTTAGTGCCGTGAACAACGAAGTGTCTAGTAAAATAACGGCAGCAGGTGAGCTCCGTTTTAGTTTACTTTTTAAAGGTTTTCATTTTAAATATGCAGAAATGCAGACCCATTTTAATGAAGAATATGTTGAGAGTGAAAAATACCCAAGGGCTATTTTTACGGGAACTATTCAAAATATAAAAAGTATTGACTTAACAAAGGATGGAAAATACACGGCAACCATTGTTGGGACTTTAACCATGCATGGTGTAACAAAACCAGTTCAAACCGCCGCAACCTTAAACATTAGTAAAGGTAAGATTGCCGCTACTGCCACCATTAGCATCAGCATGTCTGATTTTAATATTGACGCAAGCGCCGTTACCGACAAAGTAGACCTAGAAATTAATTGTAATTACACACAATTATAGGGTTTTACCTATCTTTGCAACCTGCACAGGCGGATTTGTTTATTGTTCAGCCTGTACATTCGAGTAGACCCCTACTTTCGAACACAATCGAACTAATAAACGTATGATAGCAACTCCCCCTATAACGCTCCCTACGTTTTTTAGTACGATCATGTAATAAGTGGATAAACCATTTGTAAACTATTGAGGAGATGCGTATTAAAAAAGAATTAGAACAAAGAATTTTAGTGATTGATGGCGCCATGGGCACCATGATTCAACGTCACAAATTAGAAGAGGCCGATTACCGTGGTGAACAATTTAAAAATTGGCACACCGATGTTAAAGGCAACAATGATATGCTTTGCATTACACAACCAGACATCATTGTAGGTATTCACAAACAATATTTAGAAGCAGGTGCAGATATTATTGAGACCAATACGTTTAGTAGTACCACTATTGCGATGGCCGATTATGATATGCAAGCATATGCCTATGCATTAAATGTGGCAGCTGCAACCTGCGCGAGACGTGCTGTTGAAGAGTTTGCAGCAGAACATAAAGATAGCGGACCCAAATTTGTGGCAGGTGCGATAGGTCCTTTAAATAAAACACTCAGTCTTTCTCCAGATGTAAACAATCCTGGATTTAGAGCGGTCACTTTTGATGAAGTAGTAGTGTCTTACAAAGAACAAATTAAAGGATTGGTAGACGGTGGCGTAGATCTACTACTTATCGAAACTATTTTTGATACCCTTAATGCAAAAGCAGCCATATTTGCTGTCAAAGAATTTTTTAGAGAAAATAATATTCCGGAACTGCCTATCATGATTAGTGGCACCATTACAGATGCATCTGGCAGAACCTTAAGTGGTCAAACATTAGAAGCATTTTACACATCCATCAAACACGCCGAGCCACTGAGCGTAGGTTTAAATTGTGCATTGGGTGCCGCTGAAATGCGCAGCCACATTGAAGAATTAAGCCAAATCGCTAGTTGTTACACATCGGCATACCCCAATGCAGGCTTACCGAATGCGATGGGCGAATATGATGAAGCGCCACACCAAACAGCACACTTTATTGAAGAGTGGGCGAGTCAAGGATTTGTAAATATTGTGGGCGGATGCTGCGGCACAACACCAGATCATATCAAACATATCGCTGATCATGTTAGAAAAATAGCGCCCCGAAAAAAACCTATAGTAGCTACTTCAATTGCGTAAGCACAACCAGATTTTTATGAGTTCAACGATAACGATACAACCCTATTTAAGATTAGCCGGACTTGAGCCACTTGTTATTAGACCCGAAACAAATTTTGTAAACGTTGGCGAAAGAACCAATGTAACTGGGTCTAAAAAATTTGCGCGTCTCATTAGAGAAAATAAATATGAAGAAGCTTTATCTGTTGCTAGACAACAGGTAGAAAGCGGCGCACAGGTGCTGGATGTAAATATGGATGACGCATTACTTGATGGAGTAGAAGCCATGACAACGTTTTTAAATTTAGTACAAAGTGAGCCGGATATTGCGCGCATTCCAATCATGATTGATAGCTCTAAATTTGAAATTATAGAAGCGGGTTTAAAATGTGTGCAAGGAAAATGTATCGTAAACTCTATCTCCATGAAAGAAGGAGAAGAGAAATTTATTGAACAAGCATTTAAGTGTAAAGCATATGGTGCAGCTGTTATTGTGATGGCGTTTGATGAAATCGGACAAGCTGATACCAAGGAGCGAAAAATTGAAATTTGCCAAAGAGCTTACAACATCTTAACAACAAAAGTTGGCTTCCCTCCCGAAGACATCATTTTTGATCCCAATATTTTTGCAGTAGCAACCGGTATCGAAGAACATAATAATTACGCAGTAGATTTTATTGAAGCAACTAGAGAAATTAAAAAAAGAATGCCACTCACAAAAGTAAGTGGCGGTGTATCCAACGTTTCTTTTTCATTTAGAGGTAATGACCACGTTAGAGAAGCGATTCATTCGGTGTTTTTATTTCATGCTATCAAAGCGGGCATGGGTATGGGTATTGTAAACGCAGGCCAGCTTGTCGTATATGATGAAATTGAACCTACACTTCGCGCGTTGTGTGAAGACGTACTTCTCAATAAAAACAACGATAATAACGAGGCCACCGAAAAATTAATTATACACGCCGAAACTGTTAAGGCAAAAGGTAAGGTTGAGATAAAAAATGAGGCCTGGAGAAACGAACCAGTAGAAAAAAGATTGTCACATGCACTTATCAATGGTATTACAGAATACATTGACGCCGACACCGAAGAAGCTAGACAAAAATATCCACAGCCACTTGATGTCATTGAAGGACCACTCATGGATGGGATGAATATTGTGGGTGATTTATTTGGGGAGGGTAAAATGTTTTTACCACAGGTTGTAAAAAGTGCGCGTGTTATGAAAAAATCAGTGGCAGTATTAACGCCATTCATTGAAGCTGAAAAAGAAGAACGCAAACAAGCACATTTGGCTGCAGGTACAACCAATACAGAAGCCGCTGGTGCTGCTAAAATATTATTAGCCACCGTAAAAGGTGATGTACATGACATTGGTAAAAACATTGTAGGTGTCGTACTTGGATGTAATGGATACGATATCATTGACCTTGGAGTAATGGTGCCTACCGACAAAATTTTAGAAGCGGCACAAAAAGAGAATGTTGATATTATTGGACTTAGCGGTTTAATTACACCTTCATTAGATGAGATGGTGCATATCGCTAAAGAAATGAAACGTAGGGGCATGAAACAACCACTACTCATTGGTGGTGCCACTACCTCTAAAATTCATACAGCGGTTAAAATAGCCCCCGAGTACCAAGATGTAATTCACGTACTTGATGCTTCTAGAAGTGTAACGGTTGCAGGGTCTTTATTAAGTAAAGATCAGCAAGCTGGATTTTTATCTGATACACAAAGTGATTATGCTAAACTCAAATATCAATTTGACAATAAAAAACCAACCAAAGAATACCTCGCGTATGAAGACGCGCTCAATAATAAAATGGCTATCGACTGGGATACCTACCAACCCGTTACACCTTCATACACAGGAACTAAGCTCTATAAAAATGTTGACCTCGCTGTATTAAGAGGATTTATAGACTGGAAACCATTTTTTATTACCTGGGAAATGCACGGAAATTTTCCAGCCATTTTAACAGATGAAGTTGTTGGAAAAGAAGCCAGTAAATTATACGCCGATGCCAATGCATTATTAGATACCATCATTACAGAGCAGTGGTTAACTGCAGATGGTACCATTGGATTTTGGCCTGCTAGTAGTGAAGCAGATGATGTAACTGTTGTGGCAGATAAACCCGTAAAGCTTTCTTTTTTAAGACAACAAATTAAAAAAGCACCAGGTCAGCCTAATTTTTCTTTGGCAGACTTTATAGCGCCTACATCGAGTAACAAAGAAGATTTTATGGGCGCCTTTGCAGTAACTATTAAAGGTATCGAACCACATATTCAGGCCTTTGAAGCGCAGCATGACGATTACAATAAAATTATGTTGCAAGCGCTAGCAGACAGGCTAGCAGAGGCTTTTGCCGAATACCTACACTTACAAACTAGAAAAACAGATTGGGGTTATGCCGTGTCTGAACAATTGGATAACGCAGCACTCATTGGTGAAAAATATGTGGGTATTAGACCTGCGCCGGGTTATCCTGCATGTCCCGACCATACCGAAAAATACAAATTGTTTGAACTCTTAAACGTAAAGGATGCTATTGGTATCGAGCTTACCGAAAATCTGGCCATGTATCCTGCATCATCGGTATGTGGATGGTATTTTGCAAATCCACAAAGTACCTATTACGGGCTTGGAAAAATTATGCAAGATCAATTAAAAGATTATGCGACCAGAAAAAACATGCCGCTAGAAGAAGCAGAACGTTGGCTTAGACCCGTACTTGAATAATGTTGTAATCCATTATACTTTTTCAAATAGCCACCAGAGTCTTTTGCGCGGCTTCACGGTATAATTTTTTTTGACATAGGCTTGTATATACTGCATCGCTTCATCTATGTCATCGGTAAAAAGCATGAGTTTTTTATCTTCTGAAGAGATGGTTCCTTTTACAACCATGGAATCAATCATATCCATTAGTGGCTGAAAATATTCTTTGCCGAAAACTACAATTGGGAAATCATTAATAATACCTGTTTGAGCAAGTGTTAATGTTTCAAAAAATTCATCCATGGTGCCAAATCCACCTGGCATGATAATAAATGCATAAGAATATTTTACCATCAATACTTTTCGAATAAAAAAATAATCGAAGGTGATCCATTTGTGCATGTATGGGTTGGGCTGTTGCTCAAAAGGAAGCTTAATATTACAACCCACCGATGTTCCCCCCGCCTCCATGGCACCCTTATTGGCAGCTTCCATAATACCCGGACCACCACCCGTCATGGTGGTAAAGCCAAGTGCTGCAATGCGCTTACCAAACTCGGTGGCCGCTTTATAATAAGGATGATCAGGCTGATAACGCGCAGAACCAAATACAGTAATACATGGGTCTAAAAAGTGTAATGCGCGAACCCCTTTTATAAATTGGATAAAAATTTTCCAAGCAAAAACAAGCTCGTTGATACGCGGTTTGGGTCCATCAAGGTAAACAAACGTTTTGGCAGGTATGATTCGCTCTGTGTTTTCCATAATTGATGTTGTAATAATAACGAATGGGATCTAATAAAATTGTTAATAATACAAGACAGGTTGTAATTTAGCCATCTAATGAAAAGACTTGTTTACTTATTCCTTTTTATCTGCATCGTTTTTAAATTACCTGCACAAAACAAGGTGGTGGTAGAAGCCATCAGAAGCTTTTCTATGTTTGGCCCTAGTATGTACTATTTAGAGGATACCGCTGTTCAATCAAGTATTAAGAACAAACTTTCGATACTACTTAATAAAAATTATAACTTATTACTTTCTAATCAATCGCTACCCATTGAAAATTACACAAGCACAGAAGCGTTAAAAAACAATACCATAAAGTTTAGTATTTCGGATACGAGTACTTGGCATTTGTTTGTGGAAGTATATGAATATGATCCCACTAGTTTTTTAACTGGATCTTCGCTTGAAGCATCGGACAGTGCTATTATTTTGAGGGCTTCAAGTATATTTCAAATAAGCTGTATACTCTCAAATGGACTTCAAGAAATCATCAGCAACGAAACTGTTTTTACGGCAATAAGTAATATCGAAACTGCTGGTTTTGGGATTCGACCTAAAAATATTTTTTTAACGAAAAAAAGTTTTGCGTCGGTCTTACAAGTAGGCCTGCAAATGGCACTCAATCCAGACAATGAAACCTTGGTTGCAGATATCAAAGCGCCAGCGGTATATTATGCAGATAATTTTATGATGGGTCATTTAAAAAACGGATCAAAAATATTAGTTAACAAGGTCAAAGATAGTTGGAGTTATACAATTGTAGGCAGCCAAGAATTATTACGAATGGGTGAACAACTCTTTGATGAAATTTGGGTGAAACGAAAACTTCTCGATAGCACTGCCTCTCCACTACTACTCAAAAAAATAAAAGAAACAGGGAATACCGCGAGTTCCGATTTTATTTATTTGAGACAGGAATGCCGAGACGTATACCAAGACAAAAACTATACCATAAAAATTGCAACAGAGATAGATCCATATAGCACTGCCTCTAGTGAAAAGGAGCTTTTTTCTAATTATGTATCAGGCGAAGTGCACCTGATGTTAGAAGGGAAAGACACAGCAGCCATTTTTACCATCACTAAAAATAAGGGAGACCCTTACAAACGAATTTATTTGGATGAAACAACCAACGGCATAGACAGTAGTTCCATTGCCAAAGTGAGTAAGAAAGAATTTCCATTTCAAGTAACCTATGATTATCAATTAACGGGAAAAATAAGAGGAGAGCGGTTTACCATTCAAAGTTTTTGGAACCATGAAATGAAAGAAATGTATCTGAACAATAGGCTCATTGGTATTGTTAAAGGTAAAACAGATCCAGAAAATTTTATCATTGTCGATGATTCAAGTAATGCGTCTATCATGAAAGAATTATTACTTATTGCATACAATAAATTTTTACTATAAATGCGCGTTATTTCCTACAATGTAAATGGTATCAGGGCTGCCATAAAAAAAGGTTTTGTTGAGTGGCTGCAAACAAATCCTGCCGACATTATTTGTTTACAAGAAACAAAGGCCACCAAAGAAGACGTTGATACCACTGACATTGAAAAATTAGGTTATCATTGCTATTGGTTTTCTGCACAAAAAAAAGGATACAGTGGCGTTGCCATTTTTACAAAAATTAAACCGGACAATGTGGTGTATGGCACGAACATTGAACAATCTGATTTTGAAGGAAGGGTCATACAAGCAGATTTTGGACCCATTACCATTGTGAACGCTTATTTTCCTTCGGGCACCAGTGGTGATGAAAGACAAAATTATAAATACCAGTGGCTCAACGAATTTGAAAACTATTTAGCAGCACTTCGCAAAAAAAGACCCCAACTTATTGTAGTAGGTGATTATAATATTGCACACCAGGAAATTGACATTCATGACCCAAAAGGCAATAAAAAGAGTTCTGGATTTTTGCCAGAAGAACGCAGCTGGATGAGTCAATTTTTGGAAAATGGGTGGGTAGATACTTACAGGCACCTAAACCAAGATGTTGTAGGCGGTTATTCCTGGTGGAGCCAACGCTTCCCATCGGTTCGATTACAAAACAAGGGATGGCGTATCGATTACATCGCTGTAACAGATTCGCTATCTAGTGACTTAAAAAGTGCCTCTATTTTTCCAGACGTAAAACACAGCGACCACTGTCCTATTTTTGTTGAATTAAGCCTAAAAAGGGCAAATAACCCATTTAATACCTTCCTACCATGTTGATTTACAACGTCACTACAAAAATTGACCCTTCTATTCACAACAAATGGGTGGCTTGGATGAAAGACCATCATATTCCGGCCGTCATGCAAACAGGGTGTTTTACCCATTACCATTTTGTTCGAATTTTAGACATCGATGAGATGGATGGACCTACCTATGCAGTTCAATATTTTATAGAAAATAGAGCGCAGTATGACAAGTATATCGATACATACGCATCGGCGCTAAGGCAAGACAGTATTGAGCTTTGGGGGTCATTAATGATTGGTTTTAGGTCATTAATGGCAGTTGTGAATTGAGTGTGGATAGATTTTAAAAATCATTTTGGTAATCACAAATCTTCATTATATTGTTCTAGAACCCGTATGGGCATTGAATTGTAGGCCGTATCGCCTAAAACCCTTTACAGTAAAGGGTTTCATCGATTTATGATTGTTGTTTTTCACAAATAGTATTTTTCAAAAAAGCCTGTAATCCCTTTGTTTAAAGGATTTGGAGCGACCCTCAAAATTTGTTTTTCAATAAATAAATTTTGTTGAACGAGAAAAGCAGATAAATTTGTTTTGTTATTCAAACAACTAAAAAAATCATTTATGAACAAAGCAGAATTAATCGCGCAACTTGCTGAAGATGCTGGTATTACTAAAGTACAAGCTAACGCTGCGTTAGACTCTTTCGTAGACACTGTTACTAAAACACTTAAAAAAGGTGATAAAGTAACTTTAGTAGGTTTCGGTACTTTCTCAGTTTCTAAGCGTGCAGCTCGTATGGGCCGTAACCCACAAACTGGCGAAACAATCAAAATCAAAGCTAAAAAAGTTGCTCGCTTTAAAGCAGGTAAAGAATTAAGCAGCAAAGTTTAATTTTTGCTTACAAAAAGAATTGAACCCCGCTTTCGCGGGGTTTTTCTATTTTTGCAGTTCAAGATTGTTCATTTAAAAAATTAAACCATGGGTAGAGGTGATAAAAAAACCGCTAAAGGCAAGAGATTCAAAGGTTCATTTGGAAAAAGCCGTCCAGCTAAAGTAGCTGTTGTAAAAACTGCAAAAGCTGCTGCTAAAGCATAAGAAATAATAAACCCCCAAAATTGGGGGTTTATTATTTTAAGGAACTATACTTTTTGTTTTGCAGCTATTTCTGTTAGAGCAGTTACAAGTTTATCTAGGTCTTCGAGTCTTGTATATACATGCGGCGTTATTCTTACGCAACTAATATTTTCCCAAACAATACCTACCGTGTGAATTTTATAATTGGTATAGAGTGCGCTATCGAGTGCAGCGGGTGTCATACCATCGATTGTTACACCACAAATGCCACAGGCATATTTATCTTTTAAAGAAGTATGAATTTTTACACCCGGAATTTGAACCGCTTTTGTAGCCCAATAATTTTTTAAATAGCGCACCCTTTCTTCTTTTCTTTTAGCACCAATCGCCATGTGAAAATTAACGGCTTCGCCAATACCTTGTTCGATTGGAAAGCTTCTAGTACCAAGGGTTTCAAACTTTCTAATATCATTACTAAGGGGCTTGTCATTACAGAGTAGTGGCCAAATTTTTTCAATCTTATCTTTTCGAATCCAAAGCATGCCACTACCAATTGGCGCCGATAAAAATTTATGCAAACTGGTTCCAAAATAATCGCATTCCAAATCTGGAATTTTAAAATCAAGTAGCCCAAAAGAATGCGCAGCATCAACAATCACTTCAATACCACGGGCATGTGCCATCGCGGCAATTTTTTTAACGGGCATGATTTGTCCCACCCAATTAATGATATGGGTAATATGAATAAGTTTGGTACGCGGTGTAATTGCTTTTTCAAAAGCGGCTACAATAGTATTGTCATCTTCGATCGGGAAATCAAAACTAAGTTGTGTGTATACAATGCCATCACGAAGGGCGCGCTGACGATAGGCCTGAATCATGTTAGGATAATCCTGCTTGGTTCCAATCACTTCGTCTCCAGCTTTAAACGGATAGCCAAAAATGACCGTATTTAAGGCTTCTGTAGCGTTGCGGTTAATGGCAATCTCATCAGGTGAGCAGCCGGCTAATGTGGCCAGTTTATAACGAACTGGTTCCCTGCCCTGGTCTAAAATACGCCACATATAGTAAGAAGGCGCCTCGTTGGAGAGCTTATTAAACCGCTCCACGGCTTCTTGCACCACCCTAGGAGAAGGACTTACACCCCCATTATTGAGGTTTACCATATTAGGGTTTACCGTATAAGCCTGTTGAATCACAGACCAGTAGTCTTCATCGGAAGCAAGTTCTTTTGGAGTTTGATTTTTAGCTTTTTGCGTGGCCACTGACCAATCTGCAGCCCATGCCGCATCAACGAGCTGGCTGGCACTAAAGGCGGCGGTTAAACCGGCCATTTTTTGGATAAACTTTCTACGTTCTGTCACTGTTATTGTATTGATAAAGTAAGTTAAGAAAATTTCTTACGCAATTATTCAATTAACTTTGTGACCCATTTAGAATTATGAACAAAAGAACACATCACATTATTATAAAGGCAGTAGCAGCTTGTTTACTTATGTTTTTTGCAAGTGAAGTAGTTGCACAATGTTCTATTTGTACCAAAACGGCTTCTCAATTAGGAGATGGTCCTGCAAAAGCACTCAATGGCGCTATCTTATATTTAGCCGGAGCGCCACTTGCCATTATGGGTTATATCGGTTGGCGCTGGTGGAAAACGGAACAAACATTTAACACCTCCGAAAAGCGAACAAAAACGAATGCTTAATGGCAGCCAATAAAGGGAGTCTTCTTTTTTTGTAATAGAAAAGATGTTTACGGTGTTTCAACATAAACAAAAAAAGGCCTGAACTACATCCGTTATTGAGCATTTTGCTCCAATGTTTTGCAAAATTGATAAAAAATATTTTGTCCTCATCGGATAAGGAAGCGATTTGAACAAACGCTTGCAAATGCGTTCTTAACATTATGCGGTAATTATTTCGCAGCGATTTTGAAGATGCATTTTTTGCAATTGTTACATTAGTATCATGCGCCCTTTGATACACAAGTATTTCATCGAGGTATTGCAAACCGCCTTTTGTTACTGCTTGCAATGCCAACCACCAATCATAATAAACTGCACTTGGAATGGGAAGCGCCTGTTGAAGCAAGCTTTTTCTGATGATAAGTGCATGCCCACTTACAGTATTATACATCGCTAATTTTCTAACTTCGGTACCAGCAACATGCCTGTTACTTTTATTTTTACTGGGGCTAACAGGGATTTCTTTTGTAAAACGAACTGAATCGCAATAAATAGCAGCTGCATCTGGCTCAAAAGCTGCCATCATTTTTTCAATTTTTTGTTCGTGCCAAATATCATCTTGATCTGATATAGCTATGTAATCATGTTTGGCCATTTGTAAAGCACTTTCAAAATTTGATGTGAAGCCAATATTGAAAGAATTTTGTGAAAGCGCAATAAGGCTATCGCGCGCTGCCGCGCGCTCTACAATAGCAAATGTATCGTCACTTGAAACGTCATCAACCACAATAATTTCAGCTACCGCATAGGTTTGCGCTAAGATAGAAGCTAGTTGCGCTTCAATATATTTTGCACCATTATAGGTACAAAGAACAACTGAAATAGGCGGTTTCATCAACTCTTTTTACTTTTAACATTCAAGTCGTTCATCTATGCATGTAAATATAGAAAAAGTAAAGGGCAACACGGCTACAAATGCAAAGTTCTCCATTGTTATCCCAAGTTGGAATAATTTGGCGTATTTACAATTGTGCATTGAGAGTATTAAAAAAAATTCTATATATACACATGAAATTATTGTTCATATTAATGAAGGTATAGATGGCACGCTGGATTGGGTTAAAGCGCAAAAAGATATCAGTTACTCATATAGCAAAAATAATATAGGTGTATGTTATGCACTAAACAGTTGTCGAACACTCGTTACAACAAATTACTTGTTATATATTAATGATGATATGTATGTGTGCCCGAATTGGGATGCGCCAATTGCCGCAGCCATTGATGCAACAAAACATAATTTATTCTTTTTTTCAAGTACCGCTATCGAATCAAAAGCACAAAGCAATTGTTCTATTCAATATGATTTTGGAAAAGACATTACATCATTTAAAGAAACCGATTTATTAGCC
Organism: Bacteroidota bacterium; assembly: GCA_041173245.1. Classification (GTDB taxonomy): domain Bacteria; phylum Bacteroidota; class Bacteroidia; order Chitinophagales; family Chitinophagaceae; genus Sediminibacterium. The sequence continues at coordinate 30,324 of JBEDIY010000128.1, forward strand.
ACATATGCGTCGTTACCCATGCAGGATTGGCAGGGTGCTACGTGGCCACCCAATATTGTACACGTAGATACCTGGGACGCAGTGGGTGGTTACAGTAACGAGTTTAGCCCTGGCATGTATTCCGATCCCGATTTTTCTATGAAGCTCTGGAATGCAGGCGTGCGTTTATTTAGAGGCATTTCTGAAAGCAGGGTATACCACTTTGGATCTGTTTCTGTAAAGCGTGTCAAACGCAATAAAGGCTATTTTACTTTTATAAAAAAATGGGGATTTACGTCTAGTACTTTATCTAAATACTATTTACGCAGGGGCGAAAAATTTACTGGACCACTCCCAGAAGCGAGCGTACCTGTAAGCGTACACATAAAAAATTTTATCAAACGATTACAAGTCAAGTTTTTTGCTAATCAATTTTAAAAAACATTTTTACAGCAAACAATACTTTAAGTAGCGCCGACTTCTTTTTATACGCGAGTATTAAATTGCGGTAATCAAAAAATAGTTTAGCGCGGTTACAATTATTGACAACCGAAAAACTTTGATAACTATTATCTATTTTTTCAAATACAGCTGCATGTGCGTGTCCGGTTTCTTTTACTTTTTGATAAAGTAATTCCATACGCGCGCGCGCTTTTTGTTTTTTTTGCGCAATTGTAAGTGACGCTGTTTTGTTTTTTGTGGTATCGGCACCAATGGCATTTTGTGTGTGCTGGCGGTAATGCACCAGTGGCTCATTTACATACACAACAGTGCTATAACAAGTAGCCACAAAACCCAGCCAAAAATCATGTGTAACAAGCGTTGGAAAAGGAACCGCCTTTTCTACCAATTCTTTTTTAAAGAGCATGGCATGACCTGGGGCCCAAGCGCCAACAGTATACATAAGGGGTGTATGGTAGTCGAGCTGATTTTTGATGGAGGACATTTTCTGGTTAAGTAATTGACCATCTGCATCAATTAATTCAGAATCGGAGTAGGCTAGCATTTGATCTCCAATAGCATGTATAAGCACCTCCAATTTATTGGGCATCCAAATATCATCTTGGTCACTTAAGGCAATATAATGCGCATTCGCAAACAGCATCCCTTTTTCAAAATTTTTGATATAGCCAAGTCTAGTTTCGTTTTGAACCACCATCACCTCCGGATGATGCGCCGCAAAATTATTTGCAACGAGTAACGTATCATCTGAAGAAGCATCATCTATAATAATAATTTGACTTGGCTTATACGTTTGCTGAACTATACTTTCTAATTGCGCGTGCAAATAGGTGGCGCCATTATAGGTGGCAACAACAACGGCTACTGTAGGATTGTTTTTTTCCATGGCACCCATTATTAGTATGTTTGAATAAATTCAAAAATATTAAATTGAGGATCCTGCGACTGCGCAGTAATCGCCGCTAATAATGTAGCAGCATTTATATCTTGCATTCTTTTTTGTTGAATTAAACGAAGCGCTTTTTGTGTGAGCAACCAATTTTTTCTAGTTGGATCCTGCAGCTGGAGCTGATGTGCTGCAATGGCTTCCGCTAATTCTTGTATGCCCGTTTTTTGTGCAGCAATTGTTTTTATAATAGGAATTTGATAGGATGTATTTGAAAAGCTAGGCGCCATCATTTGTTTTAAATGATGCACAAATTGATCTGCTTCTGGACGGTCACTTTTGTTCACTACAAAAATATGTGCGATTTCCATGATGCCAGATTTCATAGTTTGAACTTCGTCGCCTGCTTCCGGAACGACCACAACAACAGTGGTGTCGGCGAGTCCTGTAATTTCAATTTCACTTTGTCCCACGCCCACCGTTTCAACAATGATTTCATCAAAACCAGCCAACTGCATGAGCTGTGTTATTTCTAAAATATGTGTATGTAGTCCACCCAGCGCACCTCTACTTGCAAGCGAACGTATGTATACGCCCTTATGGTTGTACCACTCGCTCATTCGAATCCGGTCGCCAAGTAGTGCGCCTAAATTAAATGGTGAAGAAGGATCTACACACAGCACCCCTACTTTTTTTCCGGCAGCTACCCAATTGGCAATTAAGGCGTCTACGAGTGTGCTTTTCCCGGCACCCGGAGGACCTGTGATACCAGTAACGGCACATTTATGTGTAGGTGTAATATGCAATAACTGCTGATAGCCTGCTACTTCATTTTCTACCCAAGAAATACCTCTAGCCAAAGATTTAAAATCTCCTGCTATTATACCTGCTGCTATTTCCTGTGCGTTATTCATCAATATTATTTAATGATTTTAAAATTACTAAAATCAAATAGTCTTATGCCTGTTAATTTTTCGAAGTAATACAAAATACGGTCTTTGAAAGAAAAATTTTTTCTGGTGGTATCAATCTCAATTTTCCAATTTTGTGAAGCAATGCGTGATTGCATTACAGCAGGATGCGTACCTGTAAATTTTTCGAGTGAATCATAGGCCGTAAAATCCCAGTGCTGGTTATCTTTTAAAATTTCGTTGAGCTCCTCGTCTGAATGCCAAAGTGCACTAAAGTTTTTTATTTTTTTTGCCATTTGCGCAGGACTTTTTACCCATCCGTAATGGTAAACACTTGCTGCTATTTGCTTTACGTCAATTTTAGTAGTGCCCTTTCTAAATCCTTGCGCGTCTTTGTAAGCGGTAATTTCTTTTTTATTTCTAATAACGCGCACTTCTTTATTGTACCATTTTCTGCTATCACCCACATAATCATAGGTGCCATAAAAATGTACATAATCAAAAAGTAATCCTTCTACACGGGTGTCGTTTTTATATTGCTCGCATGCCGCTTTTATAGCCTCGTGGTATTTTTCATGCACCACTTCATCGCCCTGAATATAAAAAGCCCAAGTACTATTTGGATCAATGAGTGCAAATGCTTTATTGGTTTCTTCGGCTAATACAGCACCGCCTTTTCGTAAATTAGGATCCCACTCCGATTCGTAAATTTGTATTTTTGGATCGCCTATCGAACGCATCAGTCCAAGGGTGTCATCGTCAGATTTTCCCACAAGTACTATCATCTCGTCTACCACAGGTAAAATAGAAGTAATCGCTTCCACAATGGGATAGTCGTTGATTACTGCATTTTTAATAATGGTAAAGCCACTGATTTTCATGGCTACAAAGTAACCGTGAAATTGCAGGCTATCCAAGTAAATAGTGCACCAAGCTAGACAAAAGCATTATTTTTGAACCTGGTATACACCAATGCTTCATTTATGGAAAGAACCCTCTGCTTTGATTTTGGTAACAGCCGGCTTAAATGTGCTGTATTTGAAGGTCGAGACCTACAACAAACCATTCATTTAACGGATGATTCGGTGGAAAGCATCGACGAACTACTCCAAAACCACCATCCTACTAAAATTATTTTATCGTCTGTTATCAAGCACCGAGAGGGACTCGAGGCGCAATTAGATGCTGCCGCCAAATTTCATTTGCTAGGGCATGAAAGTAAATTGCCTATCACCACGCCAGTGGGGAAGCCAGAAACCATTGGAGCCGACAGGCTAGCCATTTGTTCGGCGGCTGTTGACCTATTTGGAGGGCAGCACAACCTAGCCATTGGCCTAGGAACCTGTATTACCTACAATTTTACCAATAAATACCACGAATTTTTAGGGGGAAGCATCTCGCCAGGCATGACTATGCGCTTTAGGGCCATGCACGAGCAAACAGCTCTTTTACCCCTTATAGAGGCCCAAAACCAGTTCCCACTAGTAGGATATGACACCAAAACCAACCTACTTTCGGGGGTAATACTGGGTATGGCCAAAGAAATTGACGGTATTATTGAGGCCTACGCCGAAAAATACAGCAACTTTAACGTGCTATTAACCGGGGGTGATATGCCTTATTTTGTACCACACTTAAAAAACAGGATATTTGCCGACCCTAACTTAATATTTAAAGGCCTTTATGCGATCAGTGAGTTTAATAATGGGTAGGTTTTTCCTGCCAATGCTAATTACCGGATGTTTCTTTTTGAATGCGAAGGCACAAGAAAATTCTCCTTTTACAAGGTATGGACTCGGTGATGTATCACCTGGAAGCCATTCCATTAGTAGATCCATGGGAGGTATTACCGCAGCCTACGCAGATGGTCAGGCTAACAATGTTGGGCAAGCCATCAATTTTGGTAATCCAGCCACCTACGGTAACTTTTTTATGGTGTCTTATGATTTAGGTTTAACCATCGATTCTAGAACTTTAAGAAGTGCAAATCCTTCCGATAAATTTACTTCTAATAATTTTTATCCAACCTATGTTGCCTTTGGTGCACCCATCAAAAGCAAAAAAAACTTAGGCTTTGCATTTGGCTTAAGACCTGCGACTAAAATAAATTATTCGGTGGTAGAACGTACAAGAATTGCAAACGATAGTTTGGGTACTGTGTATGAAGGAAGCGGCGGACTTAACCAACTATTTGTGGGTCTTGGTAAAAGATGGAAGGGATTTAGTGTTGGATTTAACACTGGATATAATTTTGGCAGAAGAGAAATTTCAACTAAAAAAACTTTCTTAAACGATACTGTATTTTATTATCAATCCAATTCTGCAACCGTTAGTAATTTTAGTGGTGCATTTTTACATACTGGTTTTCAATATGATTTTGTGGTTGCCGAATCTGTAAATAGCTTAACCAAAGTAACCAACAAATATTGGATTAGATTAGGTGCAACGGCTACTATGAGTCAGCAATTAAAAGCCACACAAACCACTACCAGAGAGACTTTCACGCAATCTCAAACTGGTGATTTAACCATCGATAGTGTTTATAAGGTTGTTGATTTACCTGGCACTATAGAAATTCCTGCTACTTACACCGCTGGAATTACATTTCATAAAACAGCTAGCAATAATAGAGGTTTATTTGAACTTTGGTCACTCGGTGCCGAATATACAAGTACACAGTGGACTAAATATAGATACTACAATCAATCAGACAGGCTGGTAGATAGTTGGCAGTTTAGAGTAGGTGCTCAATTTTGTCCTGACCCTGTTGCTGGAAGAAATTATTGGAGTAACGTAAATTACCGCGCTGGATTTTTTGTAGGTGAAGATTATGTAAATCCGGATGGCAATGGTTTAAAACAATTTGGATTTTCGATGGGTATGGGACTTCCAATAAAAAAATGGAATGCCTACGATAGACAATTTACCGTTCTTAATACTACGGTACAATTTGGTAAAAGAGGATCTAACGTAAATAATTTTACAGAGAGCTATGCTCAATTTACAATTGGCTTTAGTTTAAGTGATCTTTGGTTCCAGAAACGTAAATATGATTAATCATATCACACATAAAAAAAATTCTACAGCAGCCATATTTATTGGCTGTTTTTTTATGCTTGCCTGCGAAAATGATGTGAACGTTGTAAAAGAATTGGGCGCTAAAACAACCAGCATCGAAGAAGGTATTCAAATAGAAAGTTATTTAAGCAACGAAGGAAAAATAAGTGCCAAATTAACGGCGCCACTATTACTCCGTTACCAAGGTGACAGCGCCCGAAAAGCAGAATTTCCAAAATCATTACACGTAGATTTTTACGACGACAGCCTCAAATTAGAGAGTAAACTAGATGCCAAATACGGCCGTTACCTCGAAAATGACCGAAAAGTGTACCTCAGAGACAGTGTTGTGGTATTTAATTTAAAGGGAGACACTCTTTTTTGTAAAGAATTGTATTGGGACCAGGGAACTGAGCAGTTTTTTACAGATAAAGAGGTAACGCTCGTGCAAACCTACCCGTACAAACAAAAAGGTAAGTACGCCAATGGGTTTACTTCCAACCAAAATCTAACAAATATTGTTTTCTATACCGTGCTACCTGGTAGCTATGCCGTTTTACCAGATAGCGTTTTGTCAAAATAATTTTTGAACTAAAAAAATAAGATCATGGAATATAGGAGAATGGGGCGTACCGGTTTACAACTGAGTGCCTTAAGTTTAGGAAGCTGGGTAACTTTTCACAAACAAATTGAAGACAATACCGCAGACACTTTAATGGGTATGGCATACGATGCTGGCATCAATTTTTTTGACAACGCAGAAGGTTATGCATTTGGTGAAAGTGAAAAAATGATGGGTCGTGTATTACAACAAAAAAAATGGGACCGCACGTCTTACACGCTTTCTTCAAAAGTATTTTTTGGATGGAGAACAAACAATAAACCCAATCAAACTGGACTTAGTCGCAAACACATTATAGAAGCCTGCCACGAGGCTTTGGGGCGTTTACAAACAGATTATTTAGACCTTTATTTTTGTCATAGACCCGATCAAAATGTGCCCATCGAAGAAGTAGTTTGGACGATGCACAATTTAATTACGCAGGGTAAAGTGATGTACTGGGGAACCTCGCAATGGAGTGCTGCTGAAATTATGGAAGCACACCGTGTAGCAGATCAACATCATTTAATTGGACCTACGGTGGAACAACCTCAATACAATATGTTTGAGCGTTTTAAAATGGAACAGGATTATTTACCGGTGTTTAAAAACAAAGGTTTGGGTACCACCATTTGGAGTCCGCTCGGTGCTGGTTTTTTAACCGGTAAATACAATGAAGGCATACCTTCAGATAGTAGATTATCGTTAGAGGGTTTTGACTGGCTCAAAGAACGCTGGGTTCAAGAAGGTAAAATAGAAAAGGTAAAAAGTTTGAGCGTATTAGCTGCCGAACTAGGTATTAGCATGGCAGCAATGGCTATTGCATGGACCCTTAAAAATCCAAATGTGACAACCACCATTTTAGGGGCTACCAAAACGTCTCAATTAACAGAAAACTTGAAAGCTTTAGATGCACAAAAACTACTAACTACAGAGGTTTTGGCGCGCATCGATACCATTTTAGGCAATAAGCCATTTATGGATTTAGCATAATATTCTATGTATATTTACGTTTGTCTTTAAGACTATGGCAGAGCAACTTTATACCATTATTTGGATTGTAGTATCCCTTATTTTAATTGGCTTTTTTGCTGGTTATGAAATTGCTTTTATTAGTGCCAACAGGCTTAGTATTGAGCTCAAAAAAAAGCAAGGGCTTAGAAGTGGAATCATTCTCTCCAATTTTATGGAGAGCCCCGCAAAATTTATAGGCACTTGTTTAATTGGACTCAACATTGTGTTGGTTATTTATGGACTTTTATTCACTGCTTTTTTAAAAGGTATTGCATGGAATCCACTAGAAGTAGAAAACGAATACCTCAAACTTGTTATTGACACCATCATCTCTACTTTTGTAGTACTTGTTTTTGGAGAATTTATTCCGAAGGCTATTTTTAAAGCACGCAACGATAAATTACTTGCATTTTTTGCACCTGTTGCGGAGTTTTTTCATACGTTACTACAACCCCTTGCTAGCGTTTTTGTTACTATCGCACAATGGATACTAACCTATATTTTTAATGTGCGCGTGAACAATAAAAATGAAGCTTTTAGCAAAGTTGACCTTGAACATTTTTTCCAGCAAACCAAAGATCAAGACGAAGAAAACCAAGAATTAAATACCGAACTTTTTGAAAATGCATTAAGTCTTCCGCTCGTGAAAATCAGGCAGTGCCTCGTTCCTAGAACGGAGATAGAGGGTGCTGATATCCATACGAGCATTGAAGCATTAAAAAAACAATTTATAAAAACACAGCTAAGTAAGCTGGTTATTTATGATGATAGTGTAGATTCTATTTTGGGTTATGTGCACCAAATTGACCTTTTTAAAAGACCCACAACCATTCAAGAAATTTTACATCCAATTATTGCAGTTCCAGAAAGCATGTCTGCCACCGATCTCATTAATAAATTTACCAAAGAGCGTAAAAGTATTGCTTGGGTAGTAGATGAGTTTGGCGGAACGGCAGGAATTGTTACGATGGAAGATGTACTAGAAGAAATTTTTGGAGAAATTAGAGACGAGTACGACGTAGAAGAATTTGTAGAAAAGCAACTCGCTGCCGACGAGTTTATTTTTAGTGGTCGACTAGAATTAGACTACCTCAAAGAAAAGTACGAACTGGATTTCCCAGAAAATGAATCCGAAACACTAAGTGGTTATATCATTAACAAACACGAAGCCATTCCTAAGCAAAAAGAAACCATTATTGTAGACCATTACCAAATTGATGTATTAACGGTCAGTGATACAAGAATTGAGATGGTAAAACTTAAAATCTTGCGCTAGAAACCCTAACTTTAGCCTCCCAAAAAGTCCCACAAATGGCATTATTTAATAGAAATAGAGGCGAAGAGAAGGCCGAAATGACTTTTATTGATCACCTAGAAGAATTGCGTCAGCATATCATTAGGTCGGTAATTGCTATTTTGTTGATGGCCGCCATCATTTTTGTCTATAGAGATTGGGTTTTTGACAATGTTATAACCGGTCCCATCAATCCCGATTTTATTAGCTACCGTTTGCTTTGTGACTTTAGTCATTGGGCGCATATGGGTGACGCGCTTTGCATGCCACCGGTTAATATCAACATGCAAACAACCACATTTGGTGGTCAATTTTTAAGTAGTATTTCGTTAGCGCTTATTGGTGGTATACTTATTTCTTTCCCGTATATATTTTGGGAATTCTGGCGTTTTATTAAACCAGCATTAAAAGACAAAGAATTATCCAATACACGTTTCATTATTTTTTGGGTCTCGTTTTTCTTTTTTACAGGTGCGGCCTTTGGTTATTTTTTACTAGGGCCATTTACCTTTAACTTTTTAGGAAGTTTTACGCTTGGCACAAAAGGTGTACTTGAAACAAGACCAACGCTCACCGATTATTTAGACAATTTAACCAATTTGATTCTTGGTTGTGGTATTGCATTTGAGCTTCCGGTTCTCGCTTATATACTTACTAAAATTGGTTTAATCACGCCCATTTATTTAAGAAAAATTCGCAAATATGCAGTTATAGTTATTTTGCTAGCCGCTGCTATCATTACACCTAGTCCCGATTGGATGAGCCAGCTCATTGTTTTCATTCCTTTGTTTACACTCTATGAACTAAGTATTTTAGTGTCTGCAAGAGTAAGCAAGCAAAGAATCAAAGAAGAAGAAGAAGAGTGGAGTTAATCACATATCTTTCATACTAGTTTAATACTTTACATTATGAATTTTGTTTTTGACGCAACTAAACCTATCGCCATTGGATCAGACCATGCTGGTTTCGAATACAAAGAAGCGATTAAAAAATGGTTGGTGCACAAAGGTTATCAGGTTAAGGATTTTGGTACCCCATCTCTAGATTCTGTAGACTATCCCGACTATGCGCATCCAACGGCAGCGAGCGTAGCGAGCGGTGAAAGTACTTTTGGTATATTAATTTGCGGAAGCGCTAATGGTGTTGCTATGACTGCCAATAAGCACCAATCTATTAGAGCTGCACTATGTTGGCAAACAGATGTAGCCGCACTTACAAGACAACACAACGACGCCAATATTATTTGTATTCCTGCAAGGTTTGTTGCATTAGCACTTGCCGAGCAAATGATTGAAGTATTTATGGAAACTGCTTTTGAAGGCGGTAGACATGCTGGTCGTGTTGGAAAAATTTCATGTTCTTAATTAATCAATAAAACCCTCTTATGAAAAAATTGATCTGGATCTTTTTTCCTTTGATGAGTACACTTGCGTTTGCACAAAAAACGGACGATCTCACAAAATTTGGAAAAGCAATTACAGTTAACGGTCTAAAAGAAAAACTAACTATTTTGGCGGGTGCCGAAATGGAAGGTCGTGAAACAGCTACACCCGGACAAAAGCGTGCGGCTGCTTATATCGAAAATGAATTTAAAAGAATGGGCTTACAACCAGGTAATGGCGATAGCTACCAACAATTGTATCCCGTATACCAAGACGCACTCACTGAAAAAAAATTAGTAGTGAATGGTAAAAATATGGACTGGGATAAAGACTTTAATTTTTCTATGCAAACCATTGCTAGTGGTAATTTTAATTTTAGCAGCATTGTATTTGCGGGTTATGGTATTGTAGATTCAGCAAAAGGCATCAACGACTACGCTAACCTTGATGTAAAAGGAAAAGTGGTAGTAGTTGTTGAAGGTTCAAGTGCAGGTATGCCAACAATGGGTGTTGGTGGAAGCCGCGCCATGAATGCGAACCCAGCATCTCCTGCAGCAAAAATGCGCGCAGCAAGTGCTAAAGGTGCAACCGGATTACTTTTTGTTTCTGCCGATTTTCCTAAAAGAATGGCTACCCAAGTTAAAGGTGGCATGTACCTCAAAAAAAATAATACACCTGGATTTTTAATGGTGAATATTTCTGCTGCTGTTGCTAGTTCATTACTAGGTAATACAACCGCTTTAAGTTTAACTGATATTGCTGCTACCACCAAAGGTTCTTACAGTTCAGCCTTACAAATTGTTGCCACTAAAACAACTGAAAATTTAGAAAGCAGTAATGTAATTGGGTTAATACCAGGTACCGATAAAAAAGACGAGTACTTGTATTTAACAGGCCACTACGATCACCTAGGTAAAAGAGGTGATGTAATTTACTATGGTGCCGATGATGATGGCTCTGGTACCGTTGGTGTTATGCAAATGGCAGAAGCTTTTGCAGCTGCTGCTAAAAAAGGAAAGTACCCACGCAGAACAGTTGTATTTATGGCTGTGAGTGGAGAAGAGAAAGGCCTTTGGGGTTCTGAATATTACTCGGAGCACCCTATTTATCCTATGGATAAAACAACTGCAGATTTAAATACAGATATGATTGGACGCGTAGATACAGAGCGTATGACCGCCGATACATTAAATTATATTTATGTAATTGGTCATGATAAATTAAGTTCTGAATTACAAACTATCAATGAAACTGCTAATAAAAAATCGGCTAATCTAGTACTTGATTATAAGTTTGATGATCCTAACGATAAGAATAGAATTTACTACCGTAGCGATCATTATAACTTTGCTAGACTAGGTGTGCCTATTTTATTTTTCTACGATGGTATGCTTCAAGCAGACTACCATAAACCAACAGATACCGTAGATAAAATCAATTTCGAATTGATGCAAAAAAGAACTTTAATGGTATACTATACTGCATGTGAAATTGCAAATAGAGATGCGATGTTAAAAAGAGATATTCCTTTAACAATGCCTGCGCGTTGATACGCAGTTTTGTTGACGCATAAAAAAGCCCTCTGAAATATCGGAGGGCTTTTTTATGTATACAATTTTGTAGCTATTACTGTCCTAAAATGTAAGCGAAAATTAGCGGCACTACAATGGTAGCATCACTCTCTACAATAAATTTAGGCGTATTGATATCTAATTTACCCCAAGTAATTTTTTCGTTAGGAACCGCGCCAGAGTAGGATCCATAGGATGTTGTTGAATCACTGATCTGACAAAAATAACTCCAGAATGGAACGTCATGCCATTCTAAATCTTGGTACATCATAGGCACTACACAAATTGGAAAATCACCAGCAATACCACCACCCACTTGGAAAAATCCAACACCCTTGCCACCACTATTGGCTCTGTACCATTCGGTAAGCATAATCATATATTCGATACCGTTTTTTACGGTGTTCGCTTTTAATTCATTTTTAATAACATAAGATGCAAAGATATTTCCAGTCGTACTATCTTCCCATCCTGGAACCACAATTGGAATATTCTTTTTAGCGGCGGCCACGATCCAGCTATCCTTAGGATCAATTTCGTAGTACTGCTCTAATTCGCCGCTCAGTATAACTTGATACATAAACTCATGCGGAAAGTAACGTTCTCCTTTTGCTTCTGCATCTTTCCAGAACTTTACAATATGCTTTTGCAAACGACGAAACGCTTCTTCTTCCGGAATACAAGTATCGGTTACACGGTTGTAGTGGTTCTCTAATAAATCCCACTCGTCTTGCGGTGTTAAGTCTCTATAATTTGGCACACGCTTGTAATGGCTATGGGCTACTAAATTCATCACGTCTTCTTCAAGGTTAGCACCTGTGCAGCTAATGATCGCAATTTTATCTTGACGAATCATTTCTGCTAGGCTAATACCTAATTCGGCAGTACTCATGGCACCCGCTAAACTCACGAGCATTTTTCCGCCTTCTAATAAATGTGTTTCGTAACCTTTTGCAGCATCCACTAATGCAGCTGCATTAAAATGGCGATATTGATGTTCAATAAACTGGGAAACAGGGCCTTTTGTCATGGTATTTAATTTGTGAGGGCAAAAGTAATTTTTTTAACCGGTTTTCTTTGTTGAAATTTGGGTCATGAGAGTCCTTTTTTTATCCCTAGCGATGGTAGCGAGCATTTTAGTGAGCGCCCAACAAAAACCCTCCGATTTAGACAAATCGCCCATGGATATGAGTTATTGGCCTGCTAACTTTCCAATGCTTAAATTAAGCGGTAAGGCAAGTGGTGAACCTAAAGCCAGGGTCATTTATGGAAGACCACAAAAAAATGGCAGACCGCTCTTTGGTGACATTGTACAGTACAATACCATTTGGAGACTCGGCGCCAACGAAGCCACAGAAATTGAATTTTTTGTGCCTGTAAAAATTGCCGGAAAATTAGTACCTAAAGGACGCTATACCCTCTATGGTATACCAAATGAAAACAGTTGGACCCTCATATTAAATACCGATAATTTTAGTTGGGGTAATTTTAGTTACAATGCTAAAAAAGATTTGTTACGCACCGAAGTACCTGTGATAAAAACACTTGATAGTACCGATGCTTTTACACTCTATTTTGAAGAAACAAATTTAGGAGCAGGTCTTATTATTATGTGGGACCAAGTAAAAGTGATGTTACCCATTTCATATGCTAAAGAAACCGTTACAAATAAAAAGAAATAGAATTTTAATTTTACCCTTATGAAATTAGCTACTAAATATATACACGCAGGAACAGAGCCTGATCCATCTACGGGCGCTATCATGACACCTATTTATCAAACTTCTACCTATGTACAAGAAGCCCCAGGCGTTAACAAAGGATATGAGTATGCAAGAAGCCAAAACCCAACCAGGGCAGCCCTTGAGAGTGCTTTTTCCGACATTGAAAATGGAAAATTTGGACTTGCGTTTAGTAGTGGTGTTGCTGCTACAGACGCTGTTATTACACTACTTGAACCAGGCGACGAAGTGATTGCAGCAAATGATATGTATGGTGGAACCTACCGACTGTTCACTAAAATATTTGCCAAGTATAATATTGTATTTACGTACGTTGATACCACTGATGTTACGCAAATAGAAAAAGCAGTTTCTAGTAAAACTAAATTATTGTGGATTGAAACACCTACCAATCCACTCATGAATATTACGGATATTGCAGCCGTTTCTGCGATTGCAAAAAAGAACAATATCTTACTTTGTGTAGACAATACTTTTGCGTCTCCTTATTTACAAAATCCATTAGACCTAGGTGCCGATATTGTGATGCACTCTGCTACAAAATATTTAGGGGGTCACAGTGATGTGATACAAGGTTGCCTTGTTATGAATGACGCAGCACTTCGCGAAAAATTATATTTCATTCAAAAAAGTAGAGGCGCTGTGCCAGGCCCTATGGACTGTTTTTTAGTATTAAGGGGTATTAAAACACTTCACCTACGTATGCAGCGTCACTGTGAAAATGGCGCTGCTATGGCCGCCTTTTTAAGGCAGCACCCTAAAGTGGAGCGCGTTTACTGGTGCGGGTTTGAAGACCATCCGGGTTATAGCATAGCCAAAAAGCAAATGCGTGGTTTTGGTGGGATGATGAGCTTTACTTTAAAAGATGACAGTGTAGAAAATGCGGTAAGGGTTTTGTCAAGTACCAAAGTTTTTGCACTCGCCGAAAGTTTAGGTGGTGTAGAATCTTTAATTAACCATCCAGCTTCTATGACGCACGCTTCTATTCCAAGAGAAGAACGCCTTAAAAACGGACTCTCCGATAGTTTAATTAGACTCAGTGTGGGTGTAGAAGATATTGAAGATTTAATGGCCGATATCAATCAGGCGATTGGGTAATTAAACTTTACTTATTTATAAAGCCAATTTGCTACCAAGTCTATTTAGCTCGATCTCTGCAATTTTAGCGGTGTATTGTAGGTTCACCAAACGGTAGCCAACATTTTCAAAACTCTCTTGTGCCTGACGCACTTCAATAATAGTTGCTTGTGCCAATTCAAATTTTTGCAATACCAAATCAAGCAACTGAGCAGATAATGCATAATTTTTAGCTTCTGTCTCTAATTGCGCCAGTGCATTACTGTAAGCATTAAATGTTTTTACAGCATTGGTTTCTAGCGTAAGTGCTAAATTTTCTTGTTGGATTTTTGCACTGCGTGTATTGATGGCAGCCACTTGTCCCTGACGTTTAAATACAGAACCATTATATAGTGGCACGCTTACATTCACTCCAAAAAATGGACCATAACTTTGGTTGAGTAATATAAATCCTGCTGCACTTTTATTACTATTTAAATTAAAGCCTGTTGTAGCTCTTAAGGATGGCATACGAAGTGCGGCCGTTTCTTTTTCGATGAGTTGATTGATGGTAATTTGTGTAGCAGCTGCTAAATAATCTGGATTGGAAGGTAAAGTTGCCTTGATATTTTCTAGTGATAAGGTTTTATCAATTGCAATTTTATCTTCTACTACAATAACGGAGTCAGGCGCCTGGACCATCGATTGTAGTAGGTCTGCTTTGCTTTGTTTGATAATTAAATATTGCGTTTGGAGGGCTTGCTTTTGCTGGTTTAAATCAAGTTTGGCCTGATAGATATCTGCATTGTTAGCAAGTCCTGCTTGTTGTCTTGCTTCTAAAACATCGAATCTTTTTTGAAAAACGTCAATCGATTTTTGAATGGTTTTTAATAATTCTTGCTGACGCACTATTTCATAATAACGAACGCTAACCAGCGCCATTGTATTTTGAAGTTGTGCATTGAGTACATTTTTATTGAGTAACTCTAATTGCGCCAATCTTTTTTGCGTGGTTACTATACGGTTGCCATTATATAATAACATACTTCCAGTAACGCCTACTTGCAAAATATTAGATCCTACATTGTTACGTTGTGTGTTACGATTGGCATCCGGAAATTTTTGATTGATGGAAATGATTTGTTCGTTATCGGAAGCGTTTAAATTGACAGTTGGAAGTGCTCCAGCAACGCCTGGGTTGTTGTTGATATTACTAATCGCTAATTGGTTTCTAACTAGTTCAACATCATAACTATTTTTAAGTGCAATAGAAATGGCGTCAACTAAAGTTAATTTTTGTTGCGCCCTTGCATCGGTAGCAGCTACAACAACGAGTAATATAACAAACCATTTTTTCATAGATTAGTTTTTCTGGATCATTAACCAACAAGTGTTCCCACCTGCATACCTTCTACTACTTTTAATAAATTACCAGGCTTGTTCATATCAAAAACAATGATGGGTAATTTATTTTCCATACACAAAGTAAAGGCGGTCATGTCCATTACTTTTAAGTTTTTAGAAATACAATCTTGAAAACCAATCGTTTCAAATTTTGTTGCTGTAGGGTCTTTTTCTGGATCGGCGCTATATACACCATCTACTCTTGTACCTTTTAAAATAACATCTGCCTTCATTTCAATCGCACGCAGTGAACCCGCTGTATCTGTTGTGAAATAAGGGTTTCCGGTGCCTGCGCCAAATATCACCACACGCCCTTTTTCTAAATGTCTAAGTGCTTTACGGCGGATGTAAGGCTCTGCAACCTGCTCCATATTAATGGCACTTTGCAGTCTTGTATACACGCCAATTTTTTCTAGCATCGCTTGCATCGCCATAGCGTTGATTACAGTAGCAAGCATGCCCATATAATCTCCGTGCGCGCGCTCAATGCCACTATCCGCTTCATTCATGCCCCTATAAATATTACCGCCTCCAATTACAATGGCTACTTGCACACCCAGGTCTACTACTTTTTTAATATCCTGTGCATACTGTTCAATGATTTTTGGATTGAACGGATCGCCATTTCTTTGTTCACCTAATAAGGCTTCGCCTGATAATTTGAGTAGGATTCTTTTGTACTTAGGCAGCATAATGGGTCATTTATATATGCAAATAACCTCAATTTTTAGCCAAGTGCCAAAGAAAACCGGGGCAAAAAAATAGAGGCCCGTTAGGGCCTCTATGTATAAGCAGTTTTGAACTACAATTTAACCTAAAGCTACACGCTTAAACTCTGTAACAACAACGTCGCCAGCAGATTTTAAGTAAGCCTCAACGGTGATGCCACCATCCTTTACAAAGGCTTGCGCTAAAAGGGTATTTTCTTTGAAGAAAGCGTTAAGCTTACCTTCTGCAATTTTAGCAACCATCTCGTCTGGTTTGCCAGCCATTTTAGGATCTTCTTTCATGGTATCAATGATGATAGCACGCTCTCTTACGATGGTATCTGCAGGAATAGAATCTGCATCAACAGCAAGTGGGTTCATCGCTGCAATTTGCATTGCTACGTCTCTACCAGCTTCTGCTGCTACTTTATTTAAACCTACTAATACACCCATACGGTTTGCACCATGGATATAAGATGCCACAAAAGCAGCTTCTACTCTTTCAAATTTAGCAACACCAATTTTTTCACCGATAGAAGCTAATTTATCGTTGATCATATCAGACACTTTTGCGCCGTTGATCATTACTTCATTTAATTCATCTGCAGATTTTACATTGTTTGCAACAGCAGCATCAGCAATGCTTTGTGCAAATGCAACAAACTCCGCATTTTTAGAAACAAAATCTGTTTCGCAAGAAATACAAACTACAAAACCAGTTTTGTTGTCTGCAGAAGTTTGTGCAATAATCACACCTTCTTTTGCTTCACGATCGCTACGTTTTGCTGCCACTTTTTGACCTTGCTTACGTAACCAATCGATAGCAGCTTCAAAATCACCAGCAGATTCTGTTAATGCTTTACGGCAATCCATCATACCAGCGCCAGTTGCCTGACGAAGTTTATTAATATCTTGGGCTGTAATGTTTACAGTACTCATAATAATTATTTTTTAGGCTTTATGAAAATTGGGCCACAAATCATTACCAATAGGTATTGAACTGATGGCCCAATTGAATTGTATTTTATTTTCCAGCAGGACGACGTGTTCCTGTTGTAGTACGACGCTTAGGAGCAGCACCATCTGCGCTAGCAGGTGCTCTGCGACCACCGCGACCAGCTTCAGCTTGCGCTTCTGCTTCTAGTCTGCGCGCCTTTGCTTCGTTTTCGTTGTTTGATTCTTCAGACTCATCATCATCTTTAGATGCTTGACGCTCTGCTAAACCTTCTGCGATTGCAGCAACGATATAGTTGGTAATGATTGCAATAGATTTTGTTGCATCATCATTTGCAGGTACTGCAAAATCAACTTTATTAGGATCACAGTTGGTATCTACCATACCAAAAGTAGTAATGCCTAAACGCTTAGCTTCTGCAAGTGCAATATGTTCTACACCAATATCTACTAAGAAAAGTGCAGCTGGTAAACGGCCTAATTGCGCGATACCACCTAAAACTTTTTCCATTTTTTCTTTGTCACGACTTAAAGTAAGACGCTCTTTTTTAGTTAAGCTTTCTGCGCTTCCGTCAGCTAACATTTTTTCAATGCTTTGCATCTTTTTAACGCTCTTACGAACTGTATTAAAGTTAGTAAGCATACCACCTAACCAACGCTCAGTAGCATAAGGCATATTCACACGCTTTGCGCATTCGCTCACGATTTCTTTTGCCTGCTTTTTAGTAGCAACAAACATGATCTTCTTACCACTCTTTGCAATTTGCTTAACAGCGGCAGCAGCTTCTTGTAAGTGATCTACTGTTTTATTGAGGTCAATAATGTGAATACCTTTCTTCTCAGCAAAGATGTAAGGTAACATCTTAGGATTCCACTTCTTTTTGAGGTGACCAAAGTGTACGCCGGCCTCCAAAAGTTGTTGCTGTAATGAAGTATTATTTTCCATTGTATGATTGTATAATTTGTTAGAGTATAAGTTTGATTAACGTTTGCTGAACTGATAGCTTTTACGAGCTTTCTTGTGACCGAATTTCTTACGTTCAACACTACGTGGATCACGCTTCAATTGACCAGCTGCTTTTAAAGTAGGACGGAATTCTGGATTCATCTCTAATAAAGCACGAGCGATACCAAGCTTTGCAGCTTCGGCTTGACCTTTAAGGCCACCACCTTGTGCGTTAATTACGATGTCAAATTTACCTTCCACTTCAGCGGTTTTTAAAGGCGCTACTACTTGATTTTGCAAGTATACAAGTGGGAAATAAGCTTTATAGTCTTTGTCGTTTACAGTGATCTTACCTTCACCCTTGCTAATAAATACACGGGTTACAGCTTCTTTACGGCGACCAACTGCGTTTTTTTGTTTTTCCATTTATGTTGGAATTAATGTTTTGTAATTGGTTTAGAATGTAAGTTCTTTTGGTTGCTGTGCGCTGTGTTGATGAGCAGCACCTGCATATACAAATAACTTTTTGATCATCTTGCGACCCAAACGGTTTTTAGGTAACATACCTTTTACCGCTCTTTCCATAATTACTTCTGGACGACGCTTAATTAAATCTTCTGCAGCTTCTTCTTTTTTTCCACCTGGGAAACCAGAGAAGTTGATGTATTGTTTGTCATGAAATTTGTTACCAGTGAAAACAACTTTTTCGCAGTTAATCACAATAACATAATCGCCACAGTCTACGTGTGGAGTGTAATACGCTTTGTTCTTACCACGAAGAACAGCCGCGATTTTTGATGCAATACGTCCTACGGTTTGATTAGTACCGTCAACCACATACCAGTTGTGCTGAACAGTAGCCGCGTTTGCATGCTTGGTGGTGAAATGAAGTTTACTCATAATATTTGGTTTTAATGACCCAGCGCTATCCCGCTGGTTTTAAATGGAGGGCAAAGGTGAGGCAGTAGAACTGATTTACCAACTATTTTGAGGTTTATTTTACGCGAACCTTTATAAAGCATTGATTTTCAATGATAAATTTGAATCATTAAATTAATCATCGAAATATATATTGATTATCAATTAGTTATGAGAGTTCTAAATATCTAATGCTATTTGAACCTGGAGAACATACTTACCAAATGTTGTAATTTTGTAGTCTATGAAGAAAATTGCGTACTTAATTGTCCTAATGGCACTCCTTCAAAATATTGGGCATGCGCAAACATCTCCCACAGGCAACTGGCTTATTTATTTTGGAAACCAGTCGTTTAAAAAGGATTGGCTTTGGACCAATGAAATTCAGCATAGAAATTACAATGCCTTTGGTGATCTAGAACAATTATTGATTAGAACAGGTATCGGAAAAAATTTAACACCTAATAACAACAACTTACTTTTAGGCGTAGGGTATATTCAGTCGGAACCGTATACCACTGGCACCAATATTAAAACGAGGCAAATTGAATGGCGTACCTACCAACAGTTTTTAACCAAACAAAATATTGGAAGGCTATACGTTCAACACCGCTACCGTTTAGAAGAGCGTTTTATTCCTGATAATTTTAAAATTAGATTCCGCTATTTTTTAGGTTTGAATATTCCCATTAGCAAAAAAGAAATGGGGGCTAAAACTTGGTATGCATCTATGTATAATGAAATATTTATGCATACCGCATCTACTTTATTTGACAGAAATAGAGTGTATGGCGCCATTGGGTATCAAGTAGGCACGGCCATTAAATTAGAACTTGGGCTGATGCAGCAAATTCAACAAAACAAAAGTCGTACCCAATTTCAATTGGTGGTGTTTAATAATTTACCATTGTAACTATGTACCTCAAATTTAAACCACAATCCCTTTTTACAGGACTTGAAATCATTGATGGCTACAATACTGTTGTTGTTACAACAAATGATGGAACCATTGTAGACCTTGTCCCTGCATCACAAGCAGGAGAAGACTGCAAAATATTAGAAGGTATTTTATCACCCGGCTTTATTAATGCGCATTGCCACTTAGAATTATCACATTTAAAAGGCGCTATTACAACGGAGACTGGTTTATCAGAATTTGTAAAACAAATTGTACCCAAACGAGTGGCGCCTCCAGAAATAATTGAAGCAGCTATCGAAGCTGCAGAAAATGAAATGTACAATAATGGTATTGTGGCAGTAGGTGATATTTGTAACACAGCAGATACGATTGCCGCAAAAACAAAAAGCAAATTAGCTTATTATAATTTTGTAGAAATATATGGTTTAGATCCATTACTTGCTGCTCAAAAAATGAATGAAGGACTTTTGTTGCAGGCGCAATATGAGGCAGTACATTTAAAAGCGGTGGTAGTTCCGCACGCACCATACTCTGTTCCATCAGCGTTACTTCAATTACTAGCAGAAAAATACGGATCACATACCGTTAGCATGCACAACCAAGAAACAAAAGCAGAAAACGATTTTTTTGAAAATAAAATAGGAGCGTTTGTAGATATGTATGCAAGAGTAGGGGTTGATTTGAATTTTTTTACGCCAACAAAAACGACCAGTTTGCAATCGGTGCTTCCTTATTTAAAAGATGCTGCAAAAACAATTTGGGTGCACAATAGTTTTACTTTAGAATCAGATATTAAAGCCGTACAAGCGACTAACACAGATGCTTATTGGTGCTTGTGCCCTAGCGCCAACCAGTACATCGAAAACACCATGCCACCCGTTCAATTACTACGCGAGCAACATGCAAATATTATTATAGGAACAGATAGCTATGCCAGCAACTGGTCATTAAATATGTTGGATGAATTAAAAAGGATTCAGACGCATAATGCGCAAATACCACTTGCAGAAATGCTAACCTGGATTACAAGTAATGGTGCGCGTGCCCTTCAAATGGAG
The DNA here is from genome assembly GCA_041173245.1 of Bacteroidota bacterium. Lineage (GTDB taxonomy): Bacteria > Bacteroidota > Bacteroidia > Chitinophagales > Chitinophagaceae > Sediminibacterium. The sequence goes on from JBEDIY010000128.1 coordinate 51,185, forward strand.
GACAAACTTGGCAGCATTGAAATTGGAAAAAAGCCAGGGCTTGTATTAATCGAAAATCTTTCGGACCTACATCAATTAATAAGTAGTAGTTCTGCTAAGCGCCTACTTTAAAATTACCTATGACAATTAAGAAAATTATTTACTGCGCATTTTTGTTATTACTAATTGGTATCAATAAACTTGTAGCCCAAGAATCAATCTTAACGGGAAAGGTAGTAGACACAAAACAACTGGCATTAAAATCTGCTAACGTTCAACTTTTTGATAGCACTGGAACAAAAGTCACAACAACGATGACTGATTCTTCCGGAAATTTTTCTTTTAAAAAGTTGATTCCTAAGGGATCATTTTTAGTTGTATCCTATATTCAATACGGATCAAGAACTGTTTTTATTCCTACAATAGAAAAAACAATTAATCTAGGAAAAATTATTTTATCTCCGGATCAATACTCCCTTACAGATGTGGTCGTAAAAGGTAAAAAATCACCTATCAATTTTAAAGTGGACAAGCAGGTATTTAAAGCCAGCCAATTTGCAAACGCTGCTAATGGAAATGCCATTGATGTAATAAAAAACGTACCCGGTGTTGCCGTAAACGGGCAAGGAGAAATAAGCTTACGGGGCTCTAGCAGTTTTCAAGTAATGATTAATGGAAAGCCAACAATGGGAGACCCTAGTTTTGTGTTGGCTCAACTTCCTGCAGGGTCCATAGAAAGTATTGAAGTAATCACAAGCCCTGGTGCCACTTATGATGCAGACGGGAAAAGTGGAATTATTCAAATCATAACTAAAACAAATGTTGAAGAGGGCTGGATGATGCAATCAAGTGTTATGTTTGGAGCACCTCCTTTACATGATTTTGGTAACCAAAGATATGCTTCACCGCAGCGGGGTTCTTTTGACATAACTGCTGGATTAAGAAAAAATAGTTGGGATATAAACCTAGGTTTCAATCACCTAAGAAATGATATCGCAGGATATAGAGAAGGAGATGTGAACACCACTATCAATGGAGTATTTACAAGTTTTCCTTCGGAGGGTGAACGCAGTTTTAAAAGATATAATACGGGTGGGCGCATTACCATTGGGTATGATACAAAATCAGGTAGCAGATGGGAAGCAGGTGCATTTATTGGCAAAAGGTTTCAAAGCCGGGTTGCAGATTTATTGTACAAGGTTTCTCACTTAACAGTTGCTTCAGGCGCTATAACGCGTTTCAATTATTACAATCAAAATACGCAGGATAAAGAAGGGATATTTTCACTTGTAAATATGGGATATGATCATAAAATTTCTAGCCAATCCAACATCAATTTTTCATTGCAATATGAAGGTGCTAATTTATCTGGCTTAACAACAAATAAAAATTACAACAACGAAACTAAAGGTTTATTATTTCAGCAAACAAATAATCCAAGTACCAATCCACTCGACGCCATTAGATTTAAAACAGATTATTCGTTAAAATTTGATGGTAAAACTATCAACATGGGTTATCAATTACGTATTGACAAGCAAAATGGAGTATTTGATTACAGGTATCAAAATATGGGTATGCCAGGTTTTGTTATAGACCCTTTATTTTCTAGTAGCATCAAAGTGGAAAATAATATCCATGCAGGCTATATACAATTCAATGAAAAGAAAAATAGAACATTTACTCAATTTGGATTAAGAGCAGAGAATCTTTCGAGAACCTTAACATTTGCAGGCAACAGCAATTCTAATGCCCTTCAACTACTTAGCCTATTTCCTAGTTATATTATCAGACATGATCTAAAACAAAATTTAGTAGTAAAAACGACTTATTCCCGCAGGGTGAAAAGAACAAATAATTTTGAATTAAATCCACTTCCTGAAAGAGAACACTCAGAAACCCTCGAACAAGGAGATCCTAACTTACTTCCAGAACTAACCGGACTTTTTGAATTAGGCATAGAGAAAAAAATGCAGCAGGGTAGTTTTTTCATGACTTTGTATTTCCAGGATATTAAAAATCCGATTCAAAGAGTTAATAAAGTATTTAATGATACGATACTAAATAGGGTATTTACAAATGCTACAAAAGCTGTTCAGGTAGGATTAGACATGAATTTGTCAAACAGGATTACTCCATTTTGGGAGTCTGTCATTGGAGGAAATATTTATAATTATAAAATTAGTGGCTCCATTTTTAATGGTGCAACAAAAGTGAACAACGCCAGTTGGATATATAGTATTAATACCTCACAAACATTTACACTTACAAAAAGTTTAGTGGTACAAGCTTCCATTAATTATTTATCAAACAGGGTAACAGCACAGGGAGAAGATGGCCCTTTTCTTACCCCGCATTTGTCATTTAAAAAAACGACACAAGACCAGCGCTGGTCTTTTCAAATGCAGTGGCTTAATATAGACATGGGGGCAAATGTATCCAACAGACAAAGAATAACAACAAGAGGTGCCGATTTTTATACCTCAACAAACTATTTATATGAAACTGATCAACTACAGTTTTCATGTAGCTATAATCTTCGAAAAAAGAATAGAAAAATAACGCTGCCTACTAGTGAAATTGCTGAGAAAGAATTTTAATGCAAGACTGCTTGTAAGATAGGTAAAGATTTTATTTCATTAAACTTTTTGTAATGCCAACTCAAAGAGAGCTGAAATAATTCGAGGATTTTTTTTCGGTGGGCGCCATTTAACTCAATCGTTTCTAAATTATTATAAAACTGAAGGGTCATAAAATTAGACGCCGTTTGCGCCTCCACGCCTTCTAAAAAATAGGGATGCGCTGGTTTTTCTCCCACAAATTGGCCATCTTTGACATCTAGAAAAGGGGTCTCCAAACTACACTTTCCTTGCAGTCCAAAGCCAAGCGTTTCACTCAAATGAATTAAAAAATAAATGGGCAAATTACTCACTAGCACTGGCCCGCCTTTGTCTAATTGCTTGAGGGTGTCTTCAATTAAATAAAATAATTCGGGGTGTGGTTCGGGCTGTAAAATTTGTTGCAAAATTTCTACAATATAAGTAGCCACTGCGTTTCGGACCACATTGGAATAAACCTCCTGATATACATAACCCCAATTGGCCTCCTTTAAAATTTGCATCGCTTTTAAAGGACTGTGATACGCTTCTAACTCGAGTATGGCGCCGGGCTGATAAAAAACGCCTTTGTTAGAACCCTTTTTACTTGACACCCTTACGCCCTTAACAATATATTGTTGCAAACCAAAAAGCTCGGTATAAATAGATGTGATAATACTAGTGTCTCCGTATTTAGTAACACGTAACACAATACCCTTGGTGTTATGCAGCATATTTTTTTATAAGGCGCCAGTAAATTGTTTCAGAAAACGCATATCGTTTTGAGAATACAATCTTAAATCGTTGACCTGGTATTTTAACTGCGTAATTCTTTCTACACCCATACCAAACGCAAAGCCAGTATACTTTGTAGAATCGATGCCAAAATTTTCTAGCACTTTTGGATGTACCATTCCGCTCCCTAAAATTTCTACCCAACCGGTGTGCTTACAAATGTTACATCCTTTACCGCTACAAATTTGACAACTAATATCCATCTCTGCACTAGGCTCTGTGAAAGGAAAATAACTAGGTCTAAAACGCACTTTCACATCTTTACCAAACATTTCTTGTACGAAAAAATAAAGCGTTTGCTTAAGGTCTGCAAAGCTTACATTTTCATCGATATATAATCCTTCTACCTGATGGAAAAAGCAGTGCGCGCGCGCGCTAATGGTTTCGTTTCGGTACACGCGGCCTGGACAAATAACCCTGATAGGCGGCTTTTGCGTTTCCATGACCCTAGCTTGAACGCTACTAGTATGTGTTCGTAATAACCAGTCAGGATTTTGTTGAATATAAAAAGTATCCTGCATGTCTCTAGCAGGATGATCTTCTGGTAGATTCATGGCGCCAAAATTGTGCCAATCATCTTCAATTTCTGGACCTTCTGCAACTGCAAAACCAAGTCTTCTAAAAATAGAAACCATTTGGCCGCGTACGATACTTAAAGGATGACGGGTGCCTACTTCGGTAGGATCGGCAGGTAAAGACCAATCGATACCTGCATTTGCCGCAGCACTCACTGGAGCCGCAGCGCCTTGTAAGGCCTCATAACGAGCTTCTGCAAAAGCTTTAAATTCATTTAAAACCTGACCAAAATCTTTACGCTGATCGGGGGGTACGTTTTTCATTTCACCCAGTACCGACTTAACTAACCCTTTGGTTCCCAAGTACTTAATACGAAAAGCCTCAACCGCATCAGGGGTTGTTGCTTCAAAAGCAGCCATTTCAGACTTGTAGGCCTCAATTTGTTGCAGAATCTGTTCCATTTCCCAAAGATAAACAGCCTGCGCCACTGATTAAAAAATGATTTAAAGCTACTATTTCATACATTTGTTACTCCCTACGTGATAATTACACAACCTATACAGGTTTACTAGGGTTTACATTTTTACATTACACCCACATTTACATGGACTACAATACAGGAAGGAATTATTTAGGAATGAAGGAATATGGCCGTCACGTACAAAGGATGGTTGAATATTTACTCACCATAGAAGACAGAGCAAAACGTCAGCAACAAGCCCTAGGCGTTATAGAACTCATGGGATTTTTAAATCCGCATTTAAAAAATGTAGAAGACTTTAAACATAAATTATGGGATCACTTATTTTTTATTAGTGATTTTAAATTAGACGTTGACAGCCCGTATCCCATTCCACAAAAAGAAACGTACAAATTAAAACCAGATCCACTTCCTTATCCGAAGCGTCATCCAAAATATGCGCACTTAGGAAAAAATTTAGAAGTGGTTATTAATAAAGCACTCGCACAAGAAGATCCAGAAAAAAAGGCTGGCTTCGCACACCATATTGCTTATTACATGAAACTTGCTTACAGCAACTGGCACAAAGAACTTGTGCATGATGATGCTATTAGAAGTGAATTAGATACCATCACAGGTGGTGAATTAGAATTTAGCAACACACCATATATTAAACACCGCAATCAAAATTTTGAAAGAGATGATTATGGTAGTGGCGGAAGAAACAACGGTGGTCGTTGGCAACAAAATTTTGGTGGCAGAAATAATCGCAACAATAATAACAATAACAACGGCCGCAATCGCAGCGGTGGTAGCGGTGGTAATAACAGACCAGGTGGTGGAGGACAAGGAAATGGACAAGGCGGTCGTGATAACCGCGGTGGTGGTGGATTTAAGAAGCGCTACTAATTTTATTTCCAGTTACAAATAGTGAAAACAATTTTACTGTAGTTTTCTTTTTCATATAGCACTCCAATTTGTTTTGCATGTAATGCAACGAGGTCTGAATAAGCTGCGTAATCACCTTTGTAGTTTTCTGGCGCTTTAGCAACTACAATTGCTTTATTTTTTGTAGTATTAGTTGTCCATGTTTTTCCTTCATCATAACTAATACGAAGCGTTAGGTTATCTCTTTTTTTTGCATCCGCTGCGTTACAAAATGCGAGTATTGTTTTTCCTTTTTTATGTCCAACTTCGAGAATAGATCCTTCGTTTACAGGATCTACTAAACTAGTATCAAAATAATTTTCTTGCCAACTGGTACCTCCATCATTACTATAGGCAATATATCTGTAGCGAACAGTACCTGCTTGATTGCGTGCATTTAAAATAAGTTTTCCATTACTCAGTGTGGCGGCAGTTGCTTCATTGCTTCCAGGTAAAACAATAGAGTTAGCAAG
>JBEDIY010000129.1:0-34538 GCA_041173245.1 Bacteroidota bacterium
AGTTCACAAAGCGCCATCGCTACTTTTTTTGCGGGCGTGATTCTATCTTCACCATATAAAATCATAGAGTGTGAAATATCAATCATGAGCACTGTAGAGGTTTGCGTTTTAAAATCCGCCTCTCTAATCACCAAATCATCTTCATGCATCGAAAAAGAATCGACCCCTCTATTGATTTGCGCATTTTTAATACTCTCTGTAAAATCTATTTGCTCCATTAAATCACCAAACTGAAAAGATCGGGTATCAGAATTGATATCTCCAGTTGGTCCTGCTTTGGTGGTGCTATGGTTTCCTTGCTTACCTTTTTTTAGTTTGCCAAAAATTTCTTCGAGACTTTTTTGACGAATGGTTTGTTCAGTTTTTGCAGTAATTGCAAATTTACCATCCTGCGGATTTTCTTTTAGATAACCATTTTGCTTTAGGTCTTCAATAAAATCACCCACACCATATTGATCATCGGTAAATTTATGGGTGCGGTCTAGTTGATTGAGCCAATCTAGTGCCTCTGTAGCATCTCCGCTCGTGTAGTTTAATAACTGCGTGAAAATGTCGAGCATTTGCTCGAATTTAGATTTTGAATTTTCCCCAGGTACAAAATTGATAAAGCGGTGTCCGATCATAGCTACCTAAAGTAACAAAATCTGGGCACTAAAGTTCGTTTTTGTGAATACCAAAGGCTTTATACATCCTGGAGCGGTCAAACATTTTTTCGTTGTTAGAGATAAAAATAGCAGCAACGCCGTTACCAATAAAATTAGTGATGGCCCTTGCTTCAGACATGAACCGGTCTACGCCCAGTAGTAATGCGAGACCTTCTATTGGAATTACTTTGGTAGCGGTTAATGTAGAAGCTAATATTATAAACCCGCTTCCGGTTACACCAGCAGCACCTTTTGATGTGACCATCAAAATACCAATGATAGTAATAATTTGTTCCATATTTAATTGAATATGGAAAACTTGGGCTAAAAATACAATGGCCATTGATAAGTATATAGAAGTGCCATCTAAATTAAATGAATAGCCGGCAGGAACCACAAGCCCTACCACAGATTTATGGCATCCCATATGCTCCAACTTTTCCATGAGTGATGGTAGTGCAGCTTCTGAAGAAGAGGTACCTAAAACAATCAGGAGTTCGTTTTTGATGTAGCCTAAAAATTTCCAAATACTAATTTTGTAATAATTTAAAACAGCACCTAATACTAAAAAAATAAAGAGGGCCATAGTGATATAAACACAGGCCATTAATTTACCCAGGGGCAATAAAGTAGCAACACCATATTTTCCAATGGTAAAAGCCATACCACCAAAAGCACCAATGGGCGCAAGTTTCATTACAAAATGAAGGCCTCTAAATACATACTTTGATAGCCAATATACTTTGGTTAAAATAACTTCTTTGTTCTTTAATCTACTAATAACGATACCTGTAATTATTGCAAAAAGTAATACTTGAATGGTAAGGTTGTCTTTAAAAAACTGGACCCATGAAATAGAAACTGGACCGCTGCTATACTTAGAAATATCGCCCTTAGCTACAATGCTTGTATTTACACCCGAACCGGGCTCTAGCAAATAGCCTACCCCAATTCCAATTAATAAAGCAAGCGTAGTAATGATTTCAAAATATAAGAGGGCCTTACCGCCTACTTTTCCCACTTTTTTTAAATCGCCCATACCACATATACCGGTGACCATGGTAAGTAGTATAATTGGATTGATAAATAGCTTGATGATATCAATAAAATATTTACCAAGAGGTTGCATCGCAACACCGGTGGCTGGAAAAAAATGACCAACAAATATACCGGCTGTAATAGCAAACAGTACCCAAAAGGTGAGATTGGTTGCAATTTTTTTTATCATGTTTACGCGCTTGAGGATTCTACTGAATCACACTGTTTACAATACTTACACAAGACTCGATTTCAGCATCTGTCAATTGCATGATTCTAAAAGTCTCTCCATCTTTGTCAAAATAATTATACACGGTAGCGTACTTTTTTGGTAAGGTGCCCGTGATCTTTTTTATAAAACTTAAGGCAATTAAAAATGTTCCTACCGCCGATGGATGCGATCCATCGGGATGGAACAAATTCATTGTAGGGATGGTTTTTCTAGCTAGATCAAAGCTTGATCCAACTTCTACATTCACTGCACTTTGAGCCTTCGCTAATTCGCCATACGCCTCATTAATTTTAGATTGTGTTTGTGGCGTTTTTTCCCTTGCCCATGTATTGTACAAGTATGGCTTTGCACCATTTGCACGAATATAGTTGCAAAAAAGATTTCCATAGAATAGCAAACTGTCTTTATGTTCTAAAGGCCACATGCTATTATCTTGAATGACAACAATATCAAATTTATTATTAGCTATAATTTTTTTTGTCTTTAAGCCTCTTTCACTGTTCCAGTGTTGTCCGAGTGTTGCGGCACCAATGGTCGATTTTTTACAAATAATTTTTGTGTCTAAACTATCTGTTATTAAACCAATCATTTGTGCCAAATTATTGTAGTAGATATAACTATTGCCTACTAGCAATACACGGACCGTATCTTTTTTTTCTTGCGCAAAAGTTTGGCTCGAAATAAAAATACAAATCAATAAAATAGCCTTCCAACATGCTTTACTACACTTCATTCTTTGCTTACATTTTACAGGTCTAGAAACCTGGATTTTGAACCATATTTGGGTTATTTTGAACCTGTGTTACCGGAATTGGTAATATGGTTCTAACAAAGAAATTTGACGTGGTTACAGAATACTGAATTAATCTAGAGGTTGCATTACCACCAGAACTAATTTTTACAAAATTCGTTTGTGTTCTATTTAAATCAAATAAACGCTGACCTTCAAAAGCAAACTCTTTTCTTCTTTCTACGATAATACTATCTAAATATGCATTAGCAGAAATAGTTCCAGTAGGAAGCGTACCTGATAATTGCGCATTAAATGGTCTTGTTGCAGAAGCAGTATCTCTAGATTTTCTGATAAGGTTAATGTCAGTCAAAGAAGTTGTAAGTAAGCTAGGGGTACTATTTGCAACAGCTAGTCTAGCATTTGCCTCACCTCTAATTAAATACATTTCTGCAAACCTCAACACCTTAATGTTTTCCATATAGGTAGAAATATTGATGTACTTAGTTGGAATTGGTACATTCGTTTCACCACCTAATGAATTTCTATTGCCGAGTGCAACAAATCCTCTTCTAACATCGGTAGCAGAATAAGCCTCATACAAACCACTAAAAGTAGAGAGGGTTGTACCCGTGCTTCTACTATTCATAGAATTTCTTGTACCAAGCATTTCCCCATATCCTTGTTGACTACATAAATAGGCATAAGAATCTACACCTGGATTATCGTTGGTATTATTTGCTATTTCAAATATAGACTCTGCACTATTTTGTGTTCTAAAATCTTGTAGCATGTTTCCAAATGTATAGAGCGCATAACGTCCAGATGCAATTACCTGATTGGCTGCATCTGCTGCACTTGCCCAATCAGACTTGTAAACAGACACCCTAGCTTTTAATGCTAGTGTTGAAAAACGGTTCATACGAATTTTAAACAAGGTATTATTTACAACACCGTTACTAATAACATTTCCTGTTTGAGGTAAAAGTGCAATAGCAGCTGTTATATCTTTATCAATTTGAGCATATACTTCAGCAGCAGTATTTCTTGCAGGATATACAACTTCTGTAATGTTTACAATTGGCTTAATCACAAGCGGTACACCTAAGTGTGATCCATCGGCCGTAAACTTTAATGGACGCGCAAAAAACTTCATTAAATCAAAATAAACTAATGCTCTAACAGCATAGGCTTCACCCACCAGTTGTGCCGCTTCTTCTTGCTCTAATGATGTTGCAATTTTTTTAATATTGGCTTCGTTTGCTATGATAGCATTGGTATTGGTTACTATTTGGTACATCTGGCTCCACATTCTACTAACGTTAGCGTCAGTTGCAGTATGTGTTACCGTATTCATACCGGTGTATCTGTTACCTGATCTTACACTTCGAGTTGCGTTATCAGAAAGTACTTCCGGAATAACCATGGCATCTCTACCATAATAACTATAAGATTGCATCAGAGAGTAAAGACCATTAACAGCGGCTCTAGAAGTTGCCATACTATTAAATACGTCTTCTGTAAGCACACTTTGTTGTGGTTTTACATCTAAAAAATCTTTGCTACAAGAAGTAATAAGTAGCAAACTGGTAATCACTGTTATTGAATATATTTTTTTCATAAAAGAAACTTTATGCAATTAAAAATTGATGTCTAGGCCAAATAAAAATGTATTGAAAACCGGTGGACGTTGTGCCATGGTACCATCAATACTAACTTCTGGGTCAGTATTAAACCTCTTGTCCTTTACATAGGTAAATAAGTTTTGTCCGCGGAGATATACCCTTACATTACTAAACTTAAATTTGTTTAGTAATTCGGTTGGTAAGTTATAAGAGAGCGTTACATCTCTAAGTCTAATATAACTTCCGTCGTATAAAAATCTGCTACTTTCAAAACTACCTGATGAAGATTGTGTGCCTAAAAATACAGGCTTTGGTACATCTGTTATTTGACCCGGTGTTGTCCAGCGTCTTTCATACTCGTATCTGCTCAAGCCATTGCTTTGATCAGAAAATCCAAGGTTAGCATCTGTCTTTTGTAAATAACCATAATCATCATAAATGGTATTACCCCAAAAAGTATATAGCTGAAAACTAAACTTGAAATTTTTGTAAGAAAATGTGTTGGTCAAACCACCATAAAACTTAGGCAAAGCGCTTCCATATTGTAAACGCGGAAGTGCCGTTGTAAACGAATTGGTGGTTGAATCTTTGGTGCCATTTCTATACCATAAAGCCTCGCCGTTAGCAGGATTCACGCCTGCGTAGCCTCTTTGATAATGGGTATAAAAATCGTTACCAACATTTCTTAAATAGTTTGCATTTCCAGCATATGCTGGATCAATTTCTGTAATTGTATTTTGATTGGTGGTAATGTTAAAATCTGTAACCCACTTAAAACCACCCTTAGATTTAGGCGCAATGTTTACAGATGAAAGGCTAAGTTCTATACCTGTATTTTTCATAGCACCACTGTTCACCGTAATACTTGTTACACCATTAACACTCGGTATAGATTGACTAATTAATAAATCACTTGTGGTTCTAGTATACCACTCAAAAGATCCTGATAGTCTACCTTTTAACATAGAAAAATCAAGACCAATATTTAATGGAATATTTTTTTCCCAAGTTAAATTGTCGTTGGCTAATTGATTTTGAGCTAGGCCAGATTGTAAATTGTAATCACTTCCTGCACCATACAAACCAAAAGATTCGAAATTATCGATACCCTGATTACCGGTGTAACCATAGCTTCCTCTTAATTTTAATTCACTCAACCAACTAACATTGTAAAACTTTTCGTTAGAAATATTCCAACCTGCACCTACCGACCAAAAAGTTGCTTTTCTGAAATTTTTTGCAAATCTTGAAGAAGCATCTTCTCTAAGCGATCCAGAAACAAAGTATAAATCTTTGAAAGAATAATTGGTGTTAAAAAACTTACTTACTAATCTGTTAGCAGTTCCGGTACCAGTAGTTAAAGTTGGACTAGAACCTCCCGCTGCAGTAATTGTTCCTGGTGCAATTCCGTTAACAGCAATTTCTATATCAACATCTGATCTGCTTTGGGCTTCATATCCTGCAAAAGCCTCTAATTTATGATCATCAGCAAGATCTACTTTATAGCGTAAGATATTTGTTGCTACCCAGTTGGTAATGTCTTGCGTATAATTTTGGATGGTACCACCGACTGCTACAATTGCATTACCTACTCTTGGATCATATTGTGTGCTGCTAAATGCGTGGTTAAAATCCATCGCATAAGAGCCTTCAAAAGTTAATCCCTTTGTTATTTTGTAGTTCGCTGATGCGTTTGCAGCAATATTATAGGTTTTAGCTTTCCTTTTTGTTGTTTCAATAACAGCTACCGGATTGTAACCATTATTATATCCAAGCTCATATGTTTTACCATCACTTTTATAGATTGGTAACCAAGGCGCTAAACGATACATCGCTCTAACAGGGTTAGCAAAAAATGATCCACCTAAAAAATTACTTGTTTGTTGAAAGCTTCCACTAAAACCACCTTTAAATGAAAGTTTTTTGGTTAGCTCCGAAGAAATATTAATACGGTAGGTTGCCTTATCATAATTAAGACCTTTTGTTGGGGCGTCTGAATTATAATAACTACCAGACACAAAATAAGTAGATTTATCATTTCCACCACTTGCGTTCAAATTGTATTGAGAATATTGACCCTGTCTTAACACAGCATCAAACCAATCGGTGTTGGTAGATCGGCTAATACCATTTGCAGTTAATAAAGAGTCATAAGAACCAGCTCTATTTCCTGCATTCACCCAGCCTTCTCTATAATATTGTAAGTACTGATCTGTATTCAACGTTTTTTGCTCGTCACGAATGGTATTGTTATTCGTACCATTTTGATACGTGAAATGGAATTTAGATTTTCCAGACTTACCCTTTTTTGTAGTAATTAAAACCACACCATTAGCAGCTCTAGAGCCGTATAATGAAGTAGCCGCGGCATCTTTTAAAATAGACATTGTTTCAACATCATTTGGATTTAATCCAGCGATGGTATTACTATTCATTCCAGAAATATCTCCACTCACTACCGGTATACCATCTATAACATAAAGCGGCGCAGAGCCAGCATTAATGGATCCAATACCACGTACTCTAATATTTGGAACGCCTCCAGGTTGACCACTTGCGTTGGTAGACTGAACCCCTGCAACATTACCTTGAATACTTTCTTGAACAGATGCATTTGGTGCACTTTCAATAACAGAATTTTTAACTGTTGTAGCAGCACCCGTAAATGAACTACGTTTTTGATTGGTGTATGCAAGTACTAATACATCTGAAAGATTGTTTTCAGCATCTTGCATTCTTACAAGCGTCATTTTGGGATCAAAAACCGATACGTTTTGTGCAATTAGGTCTACTCGGGAAAATTGGAGTATGGTTCCTTTGTTTACTTTGATCGTAAAAGAACCGTCTTCTCCCGAAATGGTTCCGGTTTTAGACTTTAGCACTTTTACCGATACATTGGATAGTGGCTGGTTGTCTTTGATTGAAATGACCTTACCTGTTACAGTCACCAAATCATTTCCAGCAGTAGTGCTGGCATTTTGTGCAATGACTTGATTAGACAGCAATTGAAGTGCCAGTCCAATAATTGCCACAATTACATGGATGTTTTTTTTCATATAGCGTAGTTAAATCGTTGAAAATAGCTTGGTTGAGCTATTTGTTGTAACAAATGTATTAAATAATTGCAAATTGACAGGTTTATCTAGTTAACCTGTAAATAGTAAGCGCCGCTCTTTTGATTAAGTGCGGAAACTCTTTTAGATTAATGGTTTCACCAGGAGCATGCGCACCTTTTCCAGAAGCACCCATGCCATCTACTGCATCAACAAACTGTGCAATATAAGATACGTCTCCAGCACCTCTAGATCCAGGATCGCCCTCAATAGCAGGACCCAGACCCAAATCATTTGTAACACCACTAATAATTTCTAATAATTTTCTATTTCCTGGTGTTGGCTCCATGCTTGGAATACCATCACTAAATGTAATTGTAGCTTTTGTTCCTGCTAAATTATTTTGAACAATAGAAGTCATGGTTTTGCGTGCTTCCATTTTTTGTGCTTCTGTTAAAAAACGTAAGTCACCAGTAACAAGCGCTTCGGGCGAAATGATATTTGTTTTTCCTAACGCAGAAGCTTTTGCTGCAGACTTTTGATAATCGACTTCTGAACCACCCACAAATAATCCAGGATTGAATGTTAAATATTTTTCTGAACTGAGTGTTTCTCTAAACGCATTCACAATTCGAGCAGCTTCATAAATGGCGCCATAGCCCCCGCTTTCTGTGAATACACTAGCGCTATGTCCTGTTTTTCCAGAAACTTTAAGAGACCAAGAACTAGAACCTCTTCTCGCAGTTGCAATCGTATTTAATCCGTGCGCACTTTCAAAACCAAGGGCAACATCTGTTTTTTGAGCTGCCTCCATAAAATGACCCCTACTAACTTGTCTAGGCCTTCCAGAAGACTCTTCATCACCCGTTAAATAAGCAATAATATCTGCGTTGTTTAATAAGCCTTGTTGTTGCAAAGCTTGTAAAGCAATAACCATAATTACATCACCCCCTTTCATATCATAAACGCCCTGACCGGTTGCAACCGAATCGTTAAGCATCGAAAATGCACTTGATGGCATATCGGGTTCAAAAACGGTATCTAAATGACCTATTAAAAAAAGCTTTTTAGCAGTAGGTGATTTTTGTTTTTTATCAAATCCAATTGTAGCTACTAAATGTCCAGCTCTTTTTAGTGAATCAGGCATCGAAATCCACTCCGTTTTAAATTTTGCTTTCTCAAATTCTCTTGTAAAAATGGCACCCACTTTTTTTACACCTTCAATATTTAATGTACCACTATTGATGTCTACCGTCTCTTTTAAAAGAGCAATAGCCCTTGGCATATTTTGGTCTATATAGGCTAGAATGGCCTTTTCTTCGTTGCTTAGTGCTAAAGCTGTGGGCTGTTGCGCAAAAACTTGCAAATTAAGGAGGATACCAAACGTAAATAATAGCCTTTTCATCAATCAATTTTTTATTTGATCATAAATATAGTATTAAATTAAATGGGTTAATAACCTATTGGTACATCTGGCTTCTGCTGTTTTTGAACCTATTTAACACTGTATTGTTATATTACTAAACAGCAACATGAAAGCTTTATATATTGCACTAGGACTTGGCGCTATTTATTTTATTTTTCAGTCATTTGTTGCTGGCAACGCCGTTAAAACGGAAAAGCAAAAATATAGAACCGTATTAAAGGATGATGCGCTTGAAATAAGATACTACCCGTCAGCAACCATGGCAACCATTTATTCAAGTGCCACAAACTACAAGTCAGTTGCAAGCAGTGGTTTTGGAAAATTGGCGCGCTTTATATTTGGCGGCAACAAAGAAAACGAGAGCATTGCAATGACGGCTCCAGTAAGAATGAATATGTCAGAAAAAGGCGCTGAAATGAGTTTTGTAATGCCAACAAAATACAATGAAAGTAACTTACCTAGACCCAATGACGAGAGCATTCGCATACACCAATCAGCTCCACAATACGTTGCTGTTATTGCATTTGGGGGCTATGCAAACGACGAAAAAATAACGACGTATAAAAACAAAATCTTACAAATACTAGCAGAGCGTAAAATTACCGTTATAGGTGATTATACATTTTTGGGATACAACGCTCCTTACCAAATGATAGCAAGAACCAATGAAATTGCCATTCCCATTGAATGGAAAGAATAATTTTTTGTATCAAAATGATGCCATAAAAGAATATTTTGTAATTAAATGTTCTTAGTTTTATAGTAGTTGAAATAAAAAAATCAACCAATTATAACATGAAAGATCCTCGTTATCCTATTGGAAATTTTGAATTCAAGCCTTTTAGCCAAGACATCAAAAATGGTTGGTTAGCGGAAATGAAAGCTGCCCCTACAAATTTAGATGTAGCGCTACATAATTTAAATAAAGAGCAGCTAGATACCCCTTATCGAGATGGCGGCTGGACCGTTCGACAAGTGGTGCATCATTTAGCAGATAGTAATATGAATGCTTTTATAGTATTTAAATTAGCATTAACCGAAGACCTTCCAACCATTAAAGACTACAGTGAAAACGATTGGTCATTTACAACCGATGTATTGCATACCCCTATTCAAGTTTCAGTTACACTATTAAGTGCCCTACACCAAAGATGGGTAGACTTACTCCATAGTTTTACTGATGAGCAGTGGCAAAGAAAGTTTTTTCATCCCACCCATAACGTAGAAATAAGTTTATGGGATTTCTTTGCGGTAAATACATGGCATGGCAAACATCATGTAGCCCATATCAATACGCTTAGAGCATTGAATGGTTGGTAATGTATTGGTTATTTTAACAGTTTGTTTTACAATACTTTGTAATGCGGAAGTTAGTTTTGCAGCAATCTTAAATCTGTTGTACTATTCAACCAATTAGAGATTCTATTGTTTAACAATTATCTATGCGTTATAAAATATATGTTTTTTCCTTCCTCCTATGCTTTGGGGCCCATTTTACGTCAGCGTTTGCACAACAAAGCTTTGTACTAAGCGGAAGTATCAAAGACAAGCAAACCGGCGAGTCCTTAATTAAAGCCGTGGTACGTATCCAGGAACTACCAAACGCTGGTATTATTTCCAATGAATACGGGTTTTATTCTCTTACGCTACCGAGCGGAAATTACTCCGTTATGATTTCACAAGTAGGTTACGAGACACTGGTTCAAAAAATAAAACTAGACAGCAGCCAATCCATTAATTTTTATTTGCAAACTAAAAATGTTTTAAAAGAAGTAGTGGTAGAATCGTCTCGAAAAAACGATAATTTAACCAAGGCTCAAATGGGTACCGAAACTATTAATATGTCTTCGATCAGTAAAGTGCCTGTGATTTTTGGTGAAAAAGATCTTTTAAAAACAATACAATTATTACCTGGCGTAAAATCTGCGGGCGAGGGAAACAGTGGCTTTTTTGTACGTGGTGGTGGAGCAGATCAAAATTTAATTTTACTAGATGAAGCGCCTGTTTATAATGCTACGCATTTACTTGGCTTTTTTAGCACATTTAATAGTGACGCCATTAAGGATGCCACTATTATAAAAGGCAATAGCCCCAGTCAATACGGCGGAAGGCTTTCATCGGTGCTAGATGTTAAAATGAAAGAAGGCAATAACCAAGATTATACCGTTAATGGTGGCATTGGTTTAATTAGTAGTAAAGTAAGTGTTGAAGGCCCGCTTCAAAAAAATAAATCTTCATTTATACTTTCTGGAAGAAGAACCTATGCCGATGTATTTTTAAAAGCGACCGAAAAATTTAAAGACAACATTTTATATTTCTACGATTTAAATGCAAAAGCAAATTATCAAATCAACAAAAAAAACAAAGTATATATTTCAGGTTATTTTGGAAGAGACGAATTAGGACTCGGTCAAGACTTTGGGATAGACTGGGGTAATAAAACAGGAACGATTAGATGGAATAAAATTATTAGCAATAAATTATTTTTAAACACCTCGTTCATTTACAGCGATTACAATTATAATGTCAAGCTTAAAAATGGTGAAACTAATTTTAATATTAACTCAGAAATTAAAGACGTTAATCTAAAACAAGATTACACGTTTTATACCAACAACCAAAACACGCTCCGTTTTGGTTTTAATACCATCTTACATAATATTAGACCTAGTACATTTAGCGGTACCGTTATTAATAGTGTTGCTAAAACGGGAAGAAATGGACTCGAAAATGCGGTTTACCTCACCAATAATTATAGGACCACAAGTCAACTAACCATCGATTATGGCCTGCGCCTATCTATGTATACCTTAATGGGTGGCGATGTCTATAATATTTATCAAAATGGAGTAGTGAGTTCGTCTATAAAACTCAACCCTTCTAGTTTTGGAAAAACATATATAAATCCTGAGCCCCGCATTACCACCAACTACCGCATTAATGATGAAACAAGTATTAAAGCGGGCTATGCGAGAAACGTACAACACCTTCATTTATTAAGTAACTCAGTAGCTTCTAGTCCTTCTGATCAGTGGATTGGTAACTCTTATAATATCAAACCAGAAATTGCAGACCAAATAAGTGTAGGCTATGTAACAAAACTTTTTAAAAATAATTTTGAATTAACAGCAGAGGCCTACTATAAACACTTACAAAATCAAATAGACTATAAAGATGGTGCCGAAATAAATACAGTTTCGGATGTTGAAAGTGTTTTGTTATATGGTATAGGCAGGGCGTATGGTTTAGAGTTATTGTTAAAGAAAAAAGAGGGGCGTTTAACCGGATGGATTGGGTACACGCTTTCTAAAACAGAAAGAAGAATTGATGGTATCAATGAGGGCAAATGGTATAATGCTAGACAAGATAGAACGCATGATATATCGGTGGTTGGTATTTATGACCTAAACGATCGGTGGTCTATTTCTGGTGTATTTGTCTACAATACCGGAGATGCTGTAACATATCCTACTGGAAAGTACAATGTACAAGGGCAGACACTCTATCAGTATGCGGCTAGAAACGACAATCGTATGCCAGCATACCACCGCTTAGATTTTAGTGCTACCTATGAAAAAAACAAAACCAAAAGAAGGCACGGTTCTTGGAATTTTAGTTTGTACAATGTGTATGGTAGAGAAAATGCATACCGCATTAGTTTTAAGGACGACCCCAATGATCCTACCAGAACACAAATTATTAGAACCGCACTTTTTAAATGGGTGCCAAGTGTAACCTATCAATTTAAATTTTAGGCATGAAAAAAATATTCTTTATTATATCGTTTTGTGCCATCCTACTTATTGGTTGCGACAAAGAAATTAGCTTGGTACTAGATGGTAATCAACCCGTGCTCGTTATTGATGGTAGCATTACAGATCAAGCCGGCCCTTATTTTGTGCAGCTTTCCATGTCTACACCCGTTGGCAATCCAACCCGTATAGTTGGGGTGAATAATGCGCGCGTTATCATTACAGATCAACTTGGCGTTAAAGACAGCTTGGTATTAGTAAGTAATGGTCTTTACCGAACACAAAAAATAAAAGGAACAGAAGGTGGGGTCTATAACCTAGAAGTGGTGGTTGATCAAAAAAAGTATACCGCTTCTGCTAACATGCCACAAAAAGTTAATTTTGATAGTCTTCGCGTAAATACCTTTCCATTTAATGGAGAAATTAGATATAGTGTCATTCCGGTATACGCCGATCCAATTGCACTTGGCAACAGCTACCGCTTTATTCAAAAAATTAACGATACACTAGATCCTACTTTTCATGTATTCAATGACAACCTCAATAATGGAAAAGTAAATCAACGACCATTACGTAGTGGTGACGATAATTTAAAAATCAAACCCAAAGACCAGGTTTTTGTAGAAATGCAATGCATTTCAAATACTAGCTATACGTATTATTATAGTTTGAACCTTCAAAGTGGTGCAGGACCTGGCGGCGGCACAGCGCCTTCTAATCCACCGTCTAATATAGAAGGGGGTGCACTTGGGATTTTTTCGGCACATACGGTGCAGCGCAAAACGATTCGAATAAATTAGGGGGTAAACATTCTTTCGCCTCTCCAAACAAAAAAACCCAAGCAAAGCCTGGGTTTTAATTTCGATCTGGTGGTGTGGGCCGGGATCGAACCGGCGACACAAGGATTTTCAGTCCTTTGCTCTACCGACTGAGCTACCGCACCATACCCTTTCGGGGCAGCAAAAATAGGGGGATTTCACATATAATCCACAGTTCAATCCATATTTTTTAAAATTCGCAATTCTTTGGAGTTCTAGCAAAAGCAATCACATCTCTGATGTTGCCCATGCCCGTAACAAACTGCACCATTCTTTCAAATCCTAGACCAAATCCCGCATGCGGGACAGTACCAAAACGGCGGGTGTCTAAATACCAACTCATTTCTTCTGTAGGAATATGCATCTCTTCCATACGCGCTACTAATTTGTCGAGTCGCTCTTCTCTTTGTGAACCGCCTACAATTTCTCCAATACCTGGTGCTAAAATATCCATAGCAGCAACCGTTTGTTTGCCTGGCTCACAACCATCATTTAAACGCATATAAAACGCCTTAATAGCAGCTGGGTAACCCGTCACAATCACTGGTTTTTTAAAATGCTTTTCTACCAGGTAGCGCTCGTGTTCACTTTGCATATCAATACCCCAGCTTACGTCGTATTTAAATTTCTTTTTCTTGTAAGCAGGAGAGTCTAATAAAATAGCAATGGCTTCGGTGTATGTGATGCGCTCAAATTTACTATCAGTAACAAATTTTAGTTTTTCTATTAAACCAAATTCTTGTCTTTCGTTAGTAGGTTTTTGCTTTTCTTCTTCTGCTAAACGTTGGTCTAAAAACGCCAAATCATCGGCGCAATTTTCCATCGCATATTTGATGAGGTATTGAATAAATTCTTCCGCTAAATTTTGATTGTCTTCAATATCACTAAATGCCATTTCTGGTTCAATCATCCAAAATTCTGCAAGGTGTCTAGTGGTGTTTGAATTTTCTGCTCTAAAGGTTGGACCAAAGGTATAAATCTCTGAAAACGCCATGGCGCCTAGTTCTCCTTCGAGTTGACCACTCACAGTTAGGTTGGTACTTTTACCAAAAAAGTCTTGCGAAAAATCAATATCGCCGCTTTCGGTTTTTGGTGCAGATCCATCTACAGGTAATGTAGTTACTCTAAACATTTCACCGGCACCCTCTGCATCACTTGAGGTAATAATTGGTGTGTGCAAATACACAAAACCTTTTTCATTAAAAAATTGATGCACTGCAAATGCGAGGGCGTGTCTTATTCTAAAAACAGCACTAAATGTATTTGTTCTAAAACGTAAGTGTGCAATCTCTCTTAAAAATTCGAGGCTATGTTTTTTTGGTTGTAGTGGATATTGCTCCGCGTCACTATCACCTAGTATTTCTACGCTAGTGGCTTTTATTTCTACAGACTGTCCTTTACCTAAAGATTCAATCAGCGTGCCCTCTACTTTTAAAGAAGCGCCTGTTGTAATCCGCTTTAATGTAGCGTCGTCTAGTAAGCCTAATTCGGCAACTACCTGAATATTATGATTGGTACTACCATCATTTAGGGCTATAAACTGATTGTTACGAAAGCTACGTACCCAACCCATGGCGGTTACGGTTTGTCCGGTAAGGCTGCCAGTTAATAGCGCCTTAATTTTTGTTCTTTTATTAAACATAATGACTGCAAAGATAATTTGTTTGTAGAACAAGCAAACATTCTATCCCAAAGTTTGTTATTTTACCATACGAAATGATTATACCATGGAAAGAAAAGAATTTATCGAAAAAGTAGGCATGAGCGGCGCAGCAATTTTGGTAATGGGCTGTTTTGGCGCTTGTTCAAAATCTAATGATACAGGAAGTGGTAGTGGCACTAATCCCAATCCTAACCCTAGTAAGCCTGTCGATTTTACCATCAACATTTCTAATTCTCCATTTAATGTCCTCCAAAATAATGGCGGCTTTTATGTAGATACCGCCAATAACGTGATTATTGCAAAAACCACATCGGGTATGCTCATTGCAGTAAGCTCTTTGTGTACGCACCAATCTGTAACACTAGAATTTCAAGGTAACAACAACCGTTTTTATTGCCCGGGTCATGGATCAAATTTTAATACTGCAGGAACCGTTCTAAACGGACCGGCAGCAACAGCCCTTAAAGCTTACAAAACGTCCTTATCAGGTTCATTATTAAGGATTTACGAATAGTTCTATTCTGCTAAAAAATGATTTTTACGCCAATTACTTATTGGTGTTTGTGATTTTTGTATTAATATTGCAATGGAAACAAACCTACATGAGCCTTCAGTTGCTCTAGTTCGGGCTATCTTCTTTCCATCATTTTAAAATCACCCTTTCTTTAGTTATTCTAAAACTCGACTTACAGAGTATTCCTATTTCACTTTCAAATTATTTATGTACGACATTTTACAATTAAACGATCTTTTGTTACCAGTGTTACAAGACATCGCACAAGGTTTAAAAATTACAGGTTTTAAAAAATTAGATAAGCAAGCGCTCATCTATAAAATATTAGATAGTCAAGCTGTTAGCGAAGCGTCTGCAAAAGACGATGGCAAAAAAAAGCCAGCATTAAAAGGTCGTAAGCCTATTACTGTAAAAACAAGTAATGGCACCGAAGAGGCAGAAGTGATGAGTGAAGAACCAGCGGCGGCACCTGCACAAAAAGCAAGACCTATTAAAAAAGCAAGTCCGAGACCAGAGCGTCCAGAAAAAACTGAAGCACCTGCTGCAGTAGCACAACCGGAAAGTTCTGAAAATACAGAAGCTACTCAGGCACCTGAAAACCTTGAAGCAGCGCAGGCTCCAGAAAATAGTGCACCACAACAACACCCACCAAGACCACAGAAAAAAGAACCTGTATTTAATATTGAGTTTGAAGGAATGATAGAAGGCGAAGGCGTATTAGAAATGATGCCTGATGGTTATGGATTTTTACGTTCTTCCGATTATAATTATTTATCATCACCAGATGATGTATATGTTTCTCCTTCACAAATAAAATTATTTGGTTTAAAAACTGGAGATACCGTACAAGGTGCAGTAAGACCTCCTAAAGAAGGTGAAAAATATTTTGCGCTTATAAAAGTTGATTTTATCAATGGCAAAAGACCCGACGAAGTGCGTGACCGTGTGCCATTTGATTATTTAACACCGTTATTTCCAAACGAAAAATTAAACCTCTTTACATCTCCAACAAATTATAGTACGCGTATTATTGATTTGTTTACCCCAATAGGTAAAGGTCAGCGTGGACTAATTGTTGCGCAACCAAAAGTGGGTAAAACCATGCTACTCAAAGAAGTGGCAAACGCAATAGCAGCAAACCATCCAGAGATTTATTTGATGGTGGTTTTAATTGATGAAAGACCGGAAGAAGTAACAGATATGGAGCGCAGCGTAAGAGCAGAAGTTATTGCTTCTACTTTTGATGAGCCCGCCGAAAAACACGTTAAGGTTTCAAGTATTGCACTACAAAAAGCAAAGCGCCTTGTAGAGTGCGGTCATGACGTTGTTATTTTATTAGATTCAATTACACGTTTAGCTCGTGCACACAATACCGTTGCTCCAAGTAGTGGTAAAGTATTAAGTGGCGGTGTGGAAGCGAATGCACTTTTAAAACCAAAACAATTTTTTGGTGCTGCGCGTAAAATTGAGCACGGTGGTTCTTTAACAATTTTAGCAACTGCATTAATTGAAACCGGTTCGAAAATGGACGAGGTAATCTTTGAAGAATTTAAAGGTACCGGTAACATGGAATTACAACTTGATCGTAAGCTTGCCAACAAGCGTATTTTCCCTGCTATTGATTTAGTAGGTTCTAGCACACGTAGAGACGATTTATTACTTGACAAAGAAGTACTAGGTCGTATGAATATTTTACGTTTGTTTATCAACGATATGAATACCGATGAGGCAATGAACGAATTATTAAAACGCATGCGAGGCACAAAAGACAACGAAGAGTTTTTAGCGAGCATGAACAGATAATACAATTGTTATGGCAGAACCCATTATCAATAAAGTAGAAGAGAGTGGTTTAATTTCATTAGACCTAGAAAAATATTATCCGGCTGGCCCTATCATGATTTTTGACGTGAAGGACCATTTGTTTATGGGTCTCATTTTAAAAGAAAAAGATTTTAGAGCAGCACTCACCGCCACCGATTGGACGCAGTATCAAAACGCCGCGGTGGCCATCACTTGTTCTGCCGACGCTATTATTCCCATGTGGGCTTATATGCTTATTGCATCTGCATTAGAGCCGTTTGCAAGCACTGTATTTTTTGGTACCGAAGAACAATTAAAAGAAAAACTACTCTTACAAAATATTGAAGCCATTAACGCAACCGACTACACGGACAAAAGAGTAGTCGTGAAGGGTTGTGGTGATATTCAAATTCCAGCTGCTGCGTATGTTAGCATCACCAACAAATTAAGACCCGTTACTAAGTCTATTATGTTTGGTGAACCCTGTAGCACGGTTCCAATTTACAAGAAAAAATAATTTATTGTTGGCGCGTGGTAGCGTCCACAAAACGCTCGTCGTAATCTGCGCGAATCGTATTAAATAGTCGGTCCCACACCAGTGTGTACAGGCCATAATTTCCCGTAAAATATTGATGGTGTTGGTTGTGGTTGGTAGAGGTATTAATCCATCTACCAATTTTGGTTGTATGAAAACCAGCCGGATATAATTCGTAGCCAAGGTGCCCGTATACATTGTAACAGATAGAAAATAAAAAGAAAATAGCTAACTGTGTAATATGAATGGGCATGATAAAATAAAACAGTACTACAATGCCATGTTCCATAACCGATTCTAACGGATGAAACGCATACGCCGCCCAAGGAGAAGGGTTGGTAGAGCGGTGGTGCACCAAATGAATATATTTAAAAAGTGTTTTGTGGTGCATGAAACGGTGTATCCAATAAAAATAAAAATCATGCAGAATAAACATGATAGGAAAAGCTAAAAAGTAATATCCCCATCCGTAATCACTAATATTTTTATAGCGCGTGGTATGCTCTGCAATAGGAGAAGAGTTGAGCACCATAATTAATACACTAAAAATGAGCATGGTTATTAATGAATAGCCTGCTTCACGCAAATAGTCTGGAATTTTTGGAAAACGCTTCTGAATTTTTT
Source organism: Bacteroidota bacterium (assembly GCA_041173245.1). GTDB lineage: Bacteria > Bacteroidota > Bacteroidia > Chitinophagales > Chitinophagaceae > Sediminibacterium. The sequence continues at coordinate 18,458 of JBEDIY010000129.1, forward strand.
TATAGGAAAGATTTTGTTTGAATAGGATATAGAAAATCAAAAACGCAACCGATGCGGCCAAAAAATAGCGAGATCCAATTTTAATAAACGCCTCTGGTACAATATCCCAGCGCAAAGAAAGAAGATACTCCATCCTACAAATTTTTAATGTGCTTCTAACCAGTTATTTCCTCGGCCTACTTCTGCTTCTACCGGTACGCCGTTAGGCAAAGGTAAAGCGGTTGTCATACATTCTATTATTAAGTTTTCTAGTGCATCCGCCTCTTCGGGTACTGCGTCAAACACAAGTTCATCGTGCACCTGTAAAATCATTTTAGATTGCCAGTTTCCGGCACCCATTTGGTGGTGCACTTTTATCATGGCCAGCTTAATCATGTCGGCAGCAGTGCCCTGAATAGGTGAATTAATTGCGTTTCGCTCTGCAAAACCACGGACCGTAAAATTGCTGCTATTAATATCTTTTAACCAACGCTTACGTCCCATCAGGGTTTCTACATAGCCCTTTTCTTTGGCCAGGGCTACCTGCAAATCCATGTACTCCTGAATATTTGGAAACTCTTTTTTATAGTTATCAATGATTTCTTTGGCCTCGGTTCTAGAAATACCCAAATTATCGGCAAGCCCAAATGCGCCTTGGCCGTAAATGATTCCAAAGTTGACACTCTTGGCTTTATAACGCATTTCTTTGGTTACATCAGCCACATCAACGCTATACACTTTAGCAGCCGTAGCAGTATGGATATCAATGCCTGCTTTAAAAGCAGCACACATATTTGGATCGGCACTAATGGCCGCCACAATGCGCAGTTCTATTTGAGAATAGTCGGCACTCATCAGGATACGACCGGGCTCACGAGGGATGAAGGCCTTTCGAATTTCTCTACCGCGCGCAGTTCTAATAGGAATGTTTTGAAGATTTGGATTGGTACTACTTAAACGACCCGTTACCGCCACCGCCTGCGCATAACTGGTGTGCACACGGCCCGTTTTAGGATTGATCATGAGCGGAAGCGCATCTACGTATGTAGATTTTAGTTTTGTAAGTTCTCTAAATCCTAAAATGTCGTCTACAATTTTATGTTGATTGGAGAGTTTTACAAGTACGTCTTCGCCGGTTGCGTACTGACCCGTTTTTGTTTTTTTAGCTTTGGGATCCAATTTTAATTTATCAAATAAAACTTCGCCCAGTTGTTTGGGTGATGCCAGATTAAAACGAACGCCCGCTTGTGCATACACGTTTTCTTCAAACTGCTTAGCATCTACTTCTAAAAGTTTACTGTATTCGTTTAAAAAGTTATTGTCAATTTTTATGCCCTCAAATTCCATATCGGCGAGTACGCGTACAAGTGGATTTTCTACGCTTTCAAAAACACGCTCTACTTCTTTTTCTTTCAACAAAGGAACAAAAACATGTTTGAGTTGAAGTGTAATGTCCGCATCTTCGGCTGCATACTGCGTAAGTTGCTCGAGTGCTACATCGCGCATCGTGCCTTGGTTTTTTCCTTTCTTACCAATGAGCGCTTCTATGTGTACGGGCTCGTATCCTAAATATTGTGCACTCAGTAAATCCATACTGCGCCTGCCTTCTGGCTCAATAACATAATGCGCAAGCATGGTATCAAAGATCTGTGTGGTTGGAACAACACCATACCATTTTAATACCAGTAAATCGTATTTTATATTTTGTCCAATCAATACAAGTGCTGAATTAGAAAATACTTTTTCGAAATAAGAAAGTGTTTTTTTAATACCAGCTTCGTCTGGTGGGCAAGGAATAAAATAACCATGCCCTGGTTTTTCAGAAAAACTAAAACCAACCAGTTCTACATTGTTGGCATCAGTACCCGTGGTTTCTGTGTCAAAACAAATTTCTTTTGCGGTTGCTAATTTTTCTGCTAATGCTACAAGTGCTGCTTCGTCTTCTACACAAATATATTCGTGTGCGGTATTGGTAATATTTTTATCGGCAATCATTCCACGCTGTTCTGCTTCTTGTCCTGCATTACCCACTGCTTCTGCGGCTTCCATAGAACCCGCGCTAGACGCGGCGTTTGATGCGCTGGTTTTTTTACTAACGAGCGCTACCACTTCGTTTCCAAACAAATCTGTTTGAACGCCTTCTGGTGCTGGCATGTAGGCGTTAAAATCATCACCTAAAATTCTTTTGCCAAGTGTTTTAAATTCTAGTTCAACAAAAATTTCGGCGAGCGCTTCTTTATTAATAGGAGAGAGGGCAAAATCTTCTTCATGAAAACTTACCGGAACATCGGTAATAATTTTTGCGAGCTTTTTACTCATGATGGCGTCGTCTACACCTTTTCTAATTTTTTCGCCCATCGCACCTTTAATATTGTGTGCATTGGCCAATACGTTTTCAAGTGTGTCGTATTCTTTTAGAAGTTTAGCGGCTGTTTTTTCTCCCACGCCCATAATGCCCGGAATATTATCAACGGCGTCACCCATCAGCCCTAGCATATCTACTACCTGCTCTACGCGGGCGATGTCCCACTTTTCACAAATTTTTTGCGCGTCTAAAATTTCTGCGGCATTCCCCATAAAAGGAGGCTTGTACATATATACCCCGGGATGAATCAGTAGTTGACCGTAATCTTTGTCGGGCGTAACCATGTATACTTCGTATCCCTTGTCTGCTGCCTGCCAAGCAAGGGTACCAATAACGTCATCGGCTTCATAACCATCCAGTTCCATAACCGGAATATTAAACGCACGAATGATGCGCTGAATTTCGGGGATAGATTCAATTAAATCTTCGGGGGCTTCTTGTCTATTGGCTTTGTATTCGGTAAAATCGGTGTGGCGCTCTGTGGGTGCGTGCGTATCAAAACACACGGCAATATGCGTTGGCTTTTCTTTGTTGATTAAATCTATTAAAGTATTAGTAAAACCAAATTGGGCGTTGGTGTTTTTTCCTTTAGAAGTAATGCGCGGGTTTCTGATGAGTCCGTAATACGCTCTGTAAATAAGGGCGAGCGCATCCAACAAAAAAAGTTTTTTAGCCATGATGTAAAGTTACAAAAAACCCCGGCGAATTGCCGGGGTTTTGATAAGCTAATAAGTGGATTATTTAATCTCGTATTTATGTTTGTAACGCTCATACAACTGCTTGTGTTTACTTGTAATAGCAACCGCGCGGCCCTGAATAAACGCATCTGTAACAATACTAGATTTCATATCTAAAATATCGCCTTCGCTGATAACAATGTTAGCGTCTTTACCTACTTCGAGGGTGCCCGTTTTATCTGCTACACCTAAAATTTTAGCAGCGTTTAAGGTAATGGCCTGGAGGGCACCTTCTTTACCTAAACCATATGCAGCAGCGGTTCCAGCATTAAACATTAAGTTTCTACCACGGTTTTGAGGATCATCATCATTTAAACAAAACAACACGCCCGCTTTTTGTAAAACGCTTGCTGCTTTATAAGGCTGATCAACATCGTCATCATCGGTAGTAGGTAAACTATGTTCTTGTGTTAAGATTACAGCAATATTATTGGCCTTTAACAAATCAGCAATTTGCCAACTTTCGCTTGCACCAACGAGTACTACATCAAAACCAAATTCTTTTACAAAATCAATGGCTACAATCATTTGTTTTATTTGATCGCAATGCACAAATAATTTTTGTGTGCGGTTAAATAAACCTTTAGTTGCTTCTAGTTTCAAATTGATTTGTTTGTCAGCTCCTTTTTGGTGATACGCTTTCGCTTCTCTAAAAATAGCTTTTACACTTTCGATTTTATCTAGTGCTTCTTTGATTGGATCGCCCGCTGGAGCGCCACCAAAGCCACGTCCAAAACCACGTCCGCCACCTCTTGATAACAAGCTAGGCATATAAAAATGCATGCCCATGTCTGTTTTATAAGCAGCGTCTTCGTAATTCCATGCATCTAATTGTACCACAGATGATTGACCAGCAATGAGCTGACCACCTGGCACGGTGTGTGCAAGTAAAATACCATTAAGTCTTAGGGTATTTACAACAATCGACTCTGCTTTATACGCTGCAATGCTGCGTACGCTTGGGTTAAACTCACCAATCTCGTTGATATCGGTGCTTCCTCTAACGCCAGTGATTTCTTGTAAACCTAAATTAGAAGATGGTAAAATTAAGCCAGGATATACCTGCTTGCCTTTTGCATCAATGGTATTTTCTGCTTTTGGCGCAGCCGCTGCGTCACCAGCATACACAATTTTTCCATTATCAAATACAACGGTTCCGTTTTCTATTACCTGTCCATTGCCTACGTGCACAGTGGCACCCACAATGGCTGTTTTTTTACTTTGTTTTGCGGCTGGGTAAACATCATCTTGTGCAAATACTGCAGCAGTGAATGATACGAGCGCGCCAAGTGTAACTATTATTTTTTTCATGTCGCTACAGTTTATTTGTTTTCGTTTTGGTTTGCTTCTTCGTCAGCTTCTATTTCAAGCATACCTAATTTATGTGAGTGGTCGTTGCAAATATGTACTTCCTTAAAGCTTGGAGCCGCTGGTACGGTTGGTCTTCCCGCTCTTTTTTCGCCTGCCATTTTTGCAATTAAACGGCTGCGTTCTGCTTGCACTTGCTTGCGCATTTGTGCATCTTTTTCGCGGTCAAAATAAATAATACCATCCACCATTGTTTTTTCTGCTTTCGCATAAATACTAAGTGGGTTATCACTCCATACTACAAGGTCAGCATCTTTACCTGCTTTAATACTTCCTACTTTGCTATCAACGTGTAACATTTTTGCTGGGTTGATGGTCACCATTTTAAGCGCCTCTTCTTCTGTAAGACCACCATATTTTACGCTCTTTGCAGCTTCTTGATTTAATCGACGCGCCATTTCTGCATCATCAGAATTGATCGCAACATTTAAACCCACTTTGGTCATAATAGCAGCATTGTATGGGATGGCATCTGTAACCTCCACTTTGTATGCCCACCAATCAGAAAATGTTGATGCCGCTACACCGTGTGCTTTCATTTTATCGGCTACTTTATACCCTTCTAAAATGTGCGTGAACGTGTTTACTTTAAAACCATATTTTTCTGCAACACGCATGGTTGCCGTAATTTCACTTTGCACATAAGAGTGACAAGTAATGAAACGTTTTTTGTTCATGATTTCTACAAGCGCATCTAATTCTAGATCACGTCTAGTGGCTGGGTTTTTTGCAAGTGCTGCCTCGTATGCTTTTGCCCTTGCAAACGCATCGTTTAATACTTGTTCTACGCCCATTCTAGTGTCTGGGTAACGGTTGTTACCTTGTGAAGAAGAAGTACGTTTTACGTTTTCTCCTAATGCAAATTTGATGAATGGATCGGCGCCTTTAAATAATAAGCCCGCATCATCTGCACCCCATCTTAATTTAATTAACTGCGTTTGACCACCAATGGTATTTGCAGAGCCGTGTAAAATATGTGAGGTTGTAACACCACCACTTAATTGACGGTAAATATCGATGTCGTCTGGATTGATATTATCTTGAATACGTACTTCAGATGTTACGCTTTGTCCACCTTCGTTGGTTGAAGCAGATGCAATATGTGAGTGCTCATCAATAATACCCGCTGTTACGTGTTTGCCGGTACCATCAATAATTTTTGCATTTGCATCCGATAAGTTTTTGCCCACTTTAGCAATCTTACCGCTTTTAACAAGCACATCTGTTTGTTGTAAAATGCCTTCTTTTTCTGAAGTCCAAACAGTTGCATTTTTAATTAAATAAGCCTGTGCGTTGGTTGTTAAAGAATCTACGCCAAAGCCCATCATCGGAAAAGTAACTTTTCCCATTTTGCCAGCACCTGCATTAGCGCCGCCTCCATTACCGCCCGCGCCCATTCGGCCGCGGCCTCCTGCGTTTGAAGCAGTATCAGGCTTAGCAGCAGAAGCATACACAGCAGTCCAAGTAAAATTATTTCCGTCTGCGTCCTGCGCTGTTCCATTAAAAGTATTACCTGTGTTAAAACCAGTAAATCTAATATTGTTGCGAGAACGTTTTTCTGGAGCGAAAGAAAACTTAACTACTTTACCATCGTAACTAAATGTAGCAGCAACGGTATCTTTTGCAATTACGGTTGCGCTATTGTTACTTTTAATTTCTAAAGCAAATGTTTGTGGTGTTGCTCCGTTTAATGTAAGTGTATAATTTCCGTTAACGCTTGTCCATGCAGATTCGTTCACCGCATATTTTTCTCCGAGTACCCAGTTTTGTAATAAGGTTGTTTTTTCTGCAAAAACAGGACCTGTTGTAATTACAAAGTTGGCTAGTTTTCCGGCTTCAATGCTACCTACTTTATCATACACACCAAACCAAGTTGCTGGTGTTTTTGTAAGCGCGTCCATCGCTGCTTTTTCTGATAAACCATTTTCAATGGCTTTTCTTACGCTCGCTAAAAATGATTTAGCGTCTCTTAAATCAGAACTTGTTAAGCAAAAAGGAATGCCTGCTTTTTCAATGGCACCCGGGTTGGTTGCCGCTAGTTCCCAGTGCTTCATATCTTGTAACGAAACAAGTCTTGCATCAGCAGGATCTTCTACGTCCATTGCTACTGGGAAATTTAAGTGTACAATAAGTGGTGCTTTGGTAGCTGCCACTTCTTTAATTCTTTGGTATTCTTTACCGGTTGCTTTAATAATGTATTGTACTCCAAATTCATCACCAACGCGGTCTGCACGCATCACGCCCCAAACATCACCAGCACCTCTATCGGCAGGATCAAAAATTTGAGGAAGACCCGCGTTTGCATTAAATGATTGAAGGGTAATATTTACGCCATCACCTTGTAAACCTGTTGCAGCCGGGTTATTCTTATACCAAGCGGCGTCTAAATAAGTTTGACGAAGTAACGCGATAGAACCCATTAATGAACTTGGGTAAGTTTGCGAAGAAGTCCCTTTATTAAAAGAAAGTAGTGACGCTGCTTTTTCTTTAATAACTACAAAATTGTCTTTGTTATTTGCAAGCGCTACAACAGCTCCGGTTCCTCTAACAATACCATCTTTTTGGTGTGTTAGTACGGTACCAAACCCTGTTTCTCTAAATGACTTTGCTCTCGCATCATCCACCGAAAAAAGTTTATGACCTTCTACATCAGATTTTAATGATTGGTTCCAACCATACGCACCTTTTTGGTTGTTGGTTAATTGACTAGGTCCACCAAAACTAAATCCCGCTTGCGCGCGCTGTTGTTGAGGCATCCCATAATCGGTATAGGCATCAATAAAAGACGGATAAATAAATTTGTCTTTACAGTCTACCACAACAGCGTCTGCTGGAACGGCAACACCTTCACCTACTGCAACAATTTTTCCGTCTCTAATAACGAGCGTTGCATTTTTAATGGTGGTTTGCGCATCTTTTACAATGGTTGCATTTGTAAATGCGTAACAGCCGTCGCGCTTATCGCCAACGCCGTTTACTTGAAAAGTTTCTTGAGCCTGCACGAAATTTAATAGCAGTAACCCAACAAACATCAGGCAGATTTTTTTCATACTTGTTGTTTTATTTTGTTTTTCCTTGGTCTACAGATTTTATAAAATTAATAACGCCATCCATATATACTTTTTGATCATCCCACATAGCAAGGTGGCTTCCGTTGGGGCAATATAAATATTGACCATTGGGAAATTGTGTGCTCATCCATTTCATGTGTTCTGGGTCCATGGTGTCATATTTTGCACCTACTGTAAGTGTTGGTACTTTAATAGAAGCCAGGTCTTTTTTGCGGTCCCAATTTACAATACGTCCACTCACTGTAAATTCTGAATGTCCTTGCATCAACACATAAATTTCTTCATTTACGTGTTGGAGTGAGCGCATTACAGAATTTGGCCACTCTGGTAATCGGCAAAGGTGCTTGGTATAAAATTCACTAAATACTAAAGAAGTATACGTTGGGTCTTTATACATTCCTTTGGCTTCATAGTTTTGTAAAGAATCTACGAGTGATGGGCGCATTTCTTTGCGAAGCACTTTGTTATAATTTGCATAATCAGGAATACTAGCCATCATGTTTCCAATCACCATGCCTTTAATATGCTGCTGGTATTTTAATGCGTATTCCATGGCTAGCATACTACCCCATGAGTTTCCAATAATATAAAAATTGTCTTTGGTTAAATTAAGTGCCACACGCACCTGTTCCACTTCGTCTACAAAACGGTCGATGGTCCAAAGGCTGCTATCTTTTGGTTGATCACTATAAAAAGAACCTAACTGATCATACTCAATAATTTCATATCCCTGTGCTGGTAAAAAACTTTCGAAGCACTCCATGTATTCGTGTGTCATAGCAGGTCCGCCATGAAGTAACAATACTTTTACGCGTTCGCTATTACCAATGGATTTAGTCCAAACCTTAAAAGTTCCAACGGGTGTTGTAATCGGAATCATTTTGATGCCGGCTTGCTGTACTCCAGAATCTTTGGGTCCTAAAAACGATGCTAATGTTGGCGCATTGTTGTTGTTATCGCAAGCAGTAAACAGGAAAATTCCTGCTGCTGCAATAGTGGCTTGTAGTAGTTTTTTCAAGTAGGTGGTTTTGCTTATGAATGTACATAAAAATCCCATACCCTATTGACGCAATTATGTGAGTGGGCCTATCTGCCCATATAAACCATGAGTATTTGAATATCGCTTGGATTAACACCGCTAATTCTGCTGGCTTGGCCCAGGGTACTCGGTCTTATTTTTTTGAATTTTTGCATCGCCTCGTTAGAGAGTGCGGCCATACCATCGTAGTTAAAACTTTCTGGAATAATATGGTTTTCCATTTGCAACATACGCGTTGCAATTTCTTGTTCTTTTTCGATGTAGCGCTCGTATTTAATTTGAATTTCTGCTTGCTCTAAAACATGTGGATGAAACGCTTGTAGTGCTTCTTTTAAACGGGGCATAGCCGCTGAAAGGCCCACCAGATCTACGTTTGGACGGAGTAATATTTTTGAGGCTTTTTGTTTTTCTGTAATAGAAGCAGACGCTACGTCGTTGAAATACTGTTCAATTTCTGAAGGTTCAATACTATATGCGTTCAGTAAATTTTTTACTGCCTCTACGCTATTTTTTTTCGCTTCTACGGCGTCCATTCTGTCCTGCTTGGCAAGACCTAATTGATAGCTTAAAGGGGTTAATCGTAAATCCGCATTGTCTTGTCTTAAAAGCGTTCTAAACTCGGCACGAGAAGTAAACATACGGTAAGGCTCTTCCGTTCCTTTACCCACTAAATCGTCTATGAGTACACCAATATATGCTTCACTTCTTTTTAAAATTACCGGTTCTAATTCGCGCGCCTTTTGGTGCGCGTTTATTCCAGCCATAAGTCCTTGGCAGGCGGCTTCTTCGTAACCTGTGGTACCGTTTATTTGTCCGGCAAAAAACAGGTTTTCAATGAGCTTGGTTTCGAGTGAATATTTTAATTGTGTGGGCTGAAAATAATCGTATTCAATGGCGTAGCCGGGTCTAAAAAAACGACAGTTCTCAAAGCCAGGAACACTACGAAGAGCTTCGTACTGAACCTCTTCTGGTAATGAGGTAGAAAAGCCGTTTACGTATATTTCAACGGTATTCCAGCCCTCTGGCTCCACAAACAACTGGTGTCTATCTCTTTCCGCGAAGCGGTTAATTTTATCTTCGATACTTGGGCAATACCTTGGACCAACCCCTTCTATTCTACCCTGAAACATAGGGCTTCTATCAAACCCCTTTTTTAATAAGTCGTGGACTTTTTGGTTGGTATAGGTAATATGGCAACTGCGTTGATCTGCGGGCTTGATACGCGGTGTGTCTTTGTATGAAAAACCCACAACCTCCTCATCTCCAGCCTGTTCCTCCATTTTAGAATAATCCAAACTCCTTCCATCTACCCTTGGAGGGGTTCCAGTTTTTAGTCTGTCGCTTTCCATACCCAGAGAAACCAACTGCTCGGTAATACCTGTAACAGCTTTTTCTGCGACTCTTCCACCACCAAATTGTTTTTCACCTATATGAATGATACCATTTAAAAAGGTTCCAGAGGTAACCACCACTGTTTTAGATCTAATTTCGTGACCTAGTCCTGTTATTACACCACCCGCTCTATTGTCTTTTATGATTAAACCCTGCACTGTATCTTGGTAAAAATCTACATTAGGCGTTTCTTCTAGCATCTCTCTCCACTTGGCCGCAAAAAGCATACGGTCATTTTGTGTACGTGGGCTCCACATGGCAGGACCCTTGCTTCTGTTAAGCATTCTAAATTGAATGGTACTTGCATCTGTAACCAGTCCGGTATATCCACCCATCGCATCTATCTCACGCACAATCTGACCCTTTGCAATACCACCAATAGCTGGGTTACAGCTCATTTGGGCAATGGTTTGCATATTCATGGTAACTAGTAGCACTTTACTACCTAGGTTGGCGGCGGCAGCGGCGGCTTCACAACCTGCGTGGCCGGCACCTACAACAATAACATCATAATCTGGAAACATGGGTGCAAAGATAATCCAATCAAAAAGAAAAAAGGTGCTAGTCGATTAGATTTGAGTGTTTCACGTGAAACATCTTTATGGGACTCGTGTAGTTAGCCCGTTCCACGTGGAACGGCATTCACCCACTGTTCCACGTGGAACCTACTTTTTTGTATAGCGCTTTAAGTAGGCGTCTTCTTTGGCGCGGATGGTAAGAATGTCCACCTTGCTCTTATCCTTATAGCCACATAAATGAAGAGCACCATGGAAAAGTACACGGAGCATTTCGTTTGTATAAGTAACACCATGGTTAGCAGCATTGTCCTTAACCCTATCGGTACTAATATAAACCTCTGCTACTACGGGGGTTCCCTTATCGTGTAGGCCAAACGTGATTATATCGGTGTAATAGTCGTGCTTTAAGAACTGCTGATTAATAGACAACAGGTACTCATCGGAGCAAAAAATATAGTTAATGGTAGCAAGTGGGGTCTTCTCCTTTTTAAAAAGGCTTTCGATAAAAGCTTTTAATTCGGTTTTACTTGTTAAGGTAAGCGCAGAGTCGGCCTTTTGGAAATTTACTTTTTGCATAGGCGCAAGTTAAGTTTAACTCCAAATTTCGTAACAATTTCTTTAATACGGGCGGTACCTTTGCACAAAGCGCAACTAACACAAAAGTGTATGAAAAGATTATCGGAATTAGAAGCGGGAGAGGCTGGGATCATTCACTCATTTGAAAAAGATGAGCTTTATATTAAATTATTGGAAATGGGGTGTGTACCAGGCGAACCCGTAAGAGTCGTTCAGGTCGCACCACTGGGTGATCCTATTTCTATTGAAGTTTCTGGATATCATTTAAGCTTACGCCTGAGTGAGGCCGATAGCATTATAGTAGCGACAACAACAAATAATTCATAATACACTGATTATCAATCAATTAGATGAAAATAGGCTTGTATTTTGGTTCGTTTAATCCGGTTCATCACGGTCACCTAATGATCGCGAGCCATGTGGTGAATAGAACAGACGTACAACAGGTTTGGTTTGTAGTGTCTCCACAAAATCCATTTAAACAGGCAGGTTCTTTATTAAATGAATACGACCGTCTGCACCTTGTAAACCTCGCCATAGAAAATGATGAAGCAAGACTGAGGGCTTCCGATGTTGAATTTAAATTACCGCGACCCTCTTATACTATTGACACACTTATATATTTAGAGGAAAAATATCCGCAGCACGAATTCGCTATTATTATGGGAAGCGATGGTTTTATAAATATTGCACGCTGGAAAAATGCTGACGTTCTATTAAAAAAATATTCTTTTTATGTGTACCTACGTCCCGGCTTTGAAACCATTGACACAGTTGGCGCTAACGTTACAATATTAAATGCACCACTTTTAAATATTTCGGCAACAGGAATTAGAGATAATATTAAAGACCAAAAAACAATTCGTTATTTGGTTCCAGAAAATGTTAGAAAAGAAATAGAAGACCATCATTACTACAAATAAAAAAGCCTCGCTATAATTTTGCGAGGCTTTTTATTAATACGTTTTTCTGTTAATAGAAAGTAGAGCGGTTATCTGTAATTTTTGCAGATTTCTTAATCGCTTCAAAGCCTCTAAATATATTTGATTGAACCGCTTGCAATAAGGCAGATGAAATAGCGGCAGGATCTTGCATAGAAGCAGCAGCACCAATACTTTCAGGCTTTACAGCAAATACACCCGCAGTACCTTCAATAGCTGCAGTGTTTTTTCCAATAAGTGATTTATTGAATGCAGCTCCAACAACTTTTGGTTCTGCGCCCAAACCCGGTACAAATGGAGAAGCAAAACTTAAGCTATCAACACGTTGTGCTGGGAAACCAGAACTCTTTACGAAATCTTCAAGTGTAGATCCCTTGAATTTAGAAGCAATAATTTGCTTCGCTTTTAACTCGTTTCTAACAAGTCCTTCTACAAGTGGTTTTGCTTCTGCGGCACTCATAGTTCCTTTCTCACCTATCGAAGTGATTATAGCAACAATATACGCATCTCCGATTTCAGTTGGTTCAGAAACGGCACCAACCTTATTGTCATAAACCCAGCGTACTGTTTCTCTGCTTTTGCCTAATCCGGTAATCGTGAAATCGTTTTTCTTGATATCTACACCATTTAAAATTTGTAGGTTATTCTTTAAAGCATTTTGCTCAAAATCTTTTTTAGACTTAGCGTTTGCAACAAAAGAAGAAGCTGCGGTTGAGGCTGCAGTTACTGTTTCATTACTAGCAACAAGTGTTTTAGATAAGTATGCAATTTTATATGCAGGTGCAAAATTTTTCTGATCTAAAACTTCTGTATAGTGATAACCGAATTCAGATTTTACAACATCTTTTGTACCCTTTGGTTTATCAAAGGAAAAATCATTAAAAGCGCCTACCATTTGACCTTGCGCAAAATAATCATAAACTCCGCCCTTTTCTTTACTTCCAGCGTCATCAGAATACTTTTGAACGAGCGCATTAAAATCTGCACCGCCAGCAACAGCATACTTAATTGAGTCTGCTAATTTTTTTGCTAAACTGTCGGGTCTAATTTGTTGACCAGAACGCGGGTCTACAGTACCAATTAAAATGTGACGAACTTTTGAACTATCTGGCCAATTTTTAACACCAACCATTTTGGCTAAAACATAAGCATTACCATCAACGTAAGGTCCATAAACAGTACCAGTAGGAATTTTAACAAGCGTGTCTTTGTTAGACTGTTGCATTCTGTTCTTACTAAAATATCCATCATAATAAGGCAAATCACTTCCTACTCTATTTAAAAAACTACCATTATCAGAGGCTGCGGTAAAATCTTGTTTTTGTGCTAGCACTTCATTTAAAACAGATGCGCTATCTGCGCTACTTGGTATAGCACTAAAAGAAACATAAGCGATAGATCTAGTTTCTTCTTCTTTTTTGTAGGCAGAAGTATGCGCTTTAACATAAGCAGTGATATCATTATCTGTAACCTTAACAGCACTATCAGCAATACTTGCATAAGGAACGAACACTACAGAAGCACTTGCTATTTGATTGTTATCAGTAGTTTGTTTTTCTACCATCCACTTTGGAACATACGCAGATTTTTGAAGTAACACACTATATTTATTACGTAACGATTGTTCTAAAATAGGTTGAATGTAAACCTGATTGATCATTTTGATTTGATCAGCGTTTTTGCTTTTTTTAATTTGAGCAAATGCTTTTTTAGCATCTTCCACTTTAAATAAGCCTGTTGCAGGATCTGTGAACTCTTGCTTTAATGGAGAATTTTCAGAAAATAAAATATCACTTAATTCTTTAGCTGTTACTTGTAAACCAAGCTTAGCACATTCCGCTTCAATTAATAAACGGTCTACTTCTTGATTCCATAAAGAACCAATGAGCTGATCTCTTTGTGCACCTTGGCTAGCATACATTTTTTCTTGCATGGCTAACTTTTCTTCAAAAGCTGCTCTTTCTAATTTTTGGCCATTAACTTGTCCAATGGTTGTTGTATTTGAAAAAGAGCTTCCGCCCCTACCAACACCATCTTGTAATATAAAAGCAATTAAGGCTACAGCGATAATAGTAAAAATAATCCACGTGCCTCTGTCACGAATACTTTGAATAACAGACATAAAAACAAATTATAATAAATAAAATAACCGGCAAATTACCGGACGGCAAAAATAAGGTATTGCTGGCTTATTTCTATCCACAAACTAAGGGTTAATAAGTAGTATTTTAGGTGGAAAACCACCCTTTTTATAAATATTCTTGTGGATATAAATAGAATAAGTAACATGCTAAAAGGCAATTTTGGGCTAATAGGACAAAATGAACCCATTTTACACCCAGTTAATTAACAGTTTACAAAAAGTGGATACTAAAAAAAATATAATATAATAACCTACGCTGAAAACGCAAATATTGGTTGATAAATCTATAAAGCATCATAAATAATTGTTTATAAAACTGTGTATAGAAGTGTATAACCCGTTAACACTAAAAATATAAGTATGTGCATAAGAAGGTTATTAAGGTATTAACACCCGTAATAGTAATAGTTTATTTAAATAAAAAGGTATTAAATCTATTATTACGGTTTTTATTAACACACATTTTTTTAAAAAAATTAGATTCAAAAAAATCAATTGCTTCTTGTAATTTCAATCTTATGAAAATATTAAAATTTGTATTTGCCTTTTTGATACTGTCTTACGCAGTAAAAGCGCAACCTACTCAAAAACCTCCACTGCATGGAAAAAATTGGATGGCCATTACTGGTAAACCACTCGCTGCAACTGCTGGTTCTATTATTTTTAACAAAGGTGGAAACGCAGTAGATGCAGCCTGTGCTATGTTAGCAGCCACTTGTACGATGTGGGATGTGTTAAGTTGGGGCGGTGAAACACAAGCGTTAATTTACAATCCAAAAACAAAACAAGTTATTGCAATATCCGCCATGGGCGTGGCTCCTACGGGTGCAACACCAGAATTTTTCAAAGGAAAAGGGATGAATTATCCACCCGAATATGGTCCATTGGCAGCAACAACTCCAGGCACACCAGGTGGAATTTGTTTTATGCTTGCAGAGTATGGAACAATGCGTTTGGAAGAAGTTTTAAAACCAGCGATGCAACTTGCTGCCGGTTATCCAATTGATGCTCAAACAGCAAATAGTATTGAACGTGGTAAACAAAGAATTAAAGATTGGCCTTATAGTAAAAAAGTTTTATTACCACACTTTGGAGAAAAAAGAGAAGCACCTGAAGCGGGAGAAATTTTTATTCAAAAAGATTTACTAGCTACTTTACAAAAATTAGTAGACGCAGAAAAACAAGCACTTAAAAAAGGTAAATCTAGAAAGGAAGCGATTTATGCTGCATACGACCGTTTTTATAAAGGTGATATTGCCGAGGAATTTGTTCGTGGTTCACAGGAGCAAGGTGGTTTAATTACACTTCAAGATTTAGCCAATTGGAAACCTATCATCGAAACACCTTTACAAATTAATTATAAAGGCATTGATGTTTATAAGCTACAGTCTTGGACACAAGGTCCTAGTATGTTACAGGCTTTAAATATTTTAGAAAATTATGACTTAAAATCAATGGGATATAACTCACCAGCCTATATCCATTCGGTGTATCAGGCTATGAATTTAAGTTTTGCAGACCGCGATTTTTACTATGGTGACCCCTTATTTTCTAAACAGATACCTATAAAAGGCTTACTCAGTAAGGATTACGCTAGAAAAAGGGCTTCAGAAATACCCGTTGGTTTTAATAATCCAAACACAGCACCTGGAGATCCTTATCCTTTTGAAGGAAAAGAAAACCCTTATTTTAATTTATTAAAACAAAGAGCAGCACTCTATAGTAACGATACAGCAACTAGAAAAACAGGGGTATTACCAAGCCATGACGGCACAGAAATAGCTAAAAATGAGGCTATAAACAACGAATTGTATATGGACCGTTTATGGCTAGGCACTACTTCTGTAGAAGCTGCAGACACCAGTGGATGGGTGGTTTCAATTACTCCAAGCGGTGGCTGGATTCCGGCATGTATTGCTGGAAACACAGGCGTGGGAATGAGTCAGCGTATG
>JBEDIY010000130.1:0-21175 GCA_041173245.1 Bacteroidota bacterium
ATCTATGATGACCGTATTTATCCAATTGCTGATTATAGCCAGCTGTAAAAGCGAGATATCGTGATCTGAGTCCACCATTATTGGATTGATCGTAGAGTGCCATGCCGCCCAAGCCAAATACGTTCTGTTCTTTAAATACACGCCTTAGGGCCCTGGTATCAAATGCTACTGTTCCGGTAGTAAATGGGTTACTAATGGATTGCCACTGATTGCGGTAAGTAGATGAAATTCTGCCCTCCCCTGCAAACAAACCCGTTAAGGCAGGATTAAGCGTCAAGGGCGATGCATAAAACTGAGAAAAGTGAGGATCTTGGCCCGTTACTTCCAAGAAACATATGGACGAAAAAAATAATGCAAATAGTCTTAAGCGCATCAAATTTTAGGGTTTTTATACTGTTTAAAAAAACAATTTTGCCATAAGCAGTATAAAACGCTGAAAATCACGCAATATTTAGAGGTGTACTGCCTGTTGCAAGAGAGGGAATTAAAAGACTTAACGTATTATATTATGTTTATTTTATCTAAGTCAATACAGTATTGAATCATAGACATTATTATATATACATAAATACAGAAATTAGTACAAAGTCCAATAAAACAAAATTTGATCAAAGAGTACGGAGTTCGGAAAACAGAACTTTGGATGGGTTAATAACCTATTTTATTATTGTGCAGCATATAAAGCAATGTACTCAGACGGGGTACATTGATTCACTTTTTTAAAGGCAACATTAAACGTGCTTTTTGAAGAAAAGCCAGCTTCTTTTGATAAAGACTCAACCGTAAATTTATTCAAATAGCCTGTTTTGATTTTTTGATTTACATACTTGATACGGTACATATTTACAAAATCTGTAAAGCGTTGATTGAAATGCTGGTTGATAATGAAAGAAACTTCTCGAGCAGGAATATCAAGCGAAACCGCTACTTCATTGATATTAAGATCATTGTTAAGATAAGGATGATTCTCCTCAAAGTATTTTTTTAATTGATATATCTCTTCGTCGTATTCTTTCGGAACCGGTATAGTTTCTTTTTTTATAATATGCAAATCATGCACACTCGTTGATTCAATCTTTACATAAGGGAGTCCAAATAACACTTGTGGGTGTACCAGCAAATAAGTGCTAAGACCAAGAAAACTAAAAGAAAGTATATACCCAGGGATAAGCATAATTTGTTCGGATTTTGCCAAACTTGGATCTGAGGAAATAATAATGAAGAGAATAATGTACCCAAGTATACTCGATGAAAATAACCAATTAAATGTTTTTAACCAGTTCATTACTTCATTGGTATGACCTGCGTATTTATCAAGTAACAATTCTTTTTTATAACCCACAACTAATTTCCACTGAAAAAACAAGTACACAATTGACTGGGCCATCCTTGCAATAAATAAATATTTTTCAGCAAAGTATCCGTTGCCAGTAAGGTATGAAAGAGAAAAATCTTTCATTATATTTTGAAGCAACTCCTGCTTTTGTAATGCAGGCATAAAATAAACTGGAATATAATTTACAAAAACAAAAAAGGCTGGAACAAAATGGAAATAATATTTGGGCTTAAATTTTTGTTCGTCTTTTAATACAGACCTGATATAAATATATGCGAAAGGTGGAATTAAAAAATTAACCGGTGCTGCAGTTTTAAACATATATGGAACTTGCAAAATCCAGCCTGAATGGATGAGCAAATAAATACAGGCACCTAAAGAAAAAAACAACATAGAAAAGCCAAGTATTCGGCCAGAAAATTGTTGATAGTCAGGTAAGCGAAAAAATAATAAATACGCAGTTATAATTGAACAAAAAATACTACCTAAAAATATAACTTCAGACATATTTTAAAGTTAAGCAGTTCTTTATTAATACCCACGTTCGTTTTTTCCTTCGATATAATTTAAGAAAGCTTTATTTACCACTTTGTTACCACCAGGTGTTGGATAGTTACCTGTAAAATACCAATCACCGGTATTTGTAGGGCAACAAGTGTGTAAATCTTCGATGGTCTGATAAATAACTTCTACTGGTGTAGCAACTTCAGGAGGGGTAATCAATTCCGCAATTTTATCGGAAATTTGAGCCGTTGTAAATGGTTTATAAATATGTCGTACCAGGTTTTCTGTGTGCAATTCACCAGCGGCATCTAACACTTTAATTTTTTCGTGCACCTCCGTTAAAATATATTCTTGCTTGGTGTCATGAAGTAATGCAACAGCTGCTTTAAAAGCTATAAAATCACCCAGCTTACTCATATCAATACCGTAACAATCTGGGTATCTAATTTGAGGTGCCGATGATACAACAATAATTTTTTTAGGATTCAGCCTTGAGAGCATTCTAATAATACTTTCCTTTAAAGTAGTACCGCGTACAATGCTATCATCAATAACTACAAGTGTATCTTCTCCACTACGCACCGTACCATACGTAATGTCATACACGTGTTGTACCATTTCGTTGCGGTTGGCGTCTTGGGTAATAAAAGTACGCAGCTTAACGTCTTTGATAGCTATTTTTTCTTGGCGAATTTTTCGGTTCACCATTTCTTCTAATTTCTCAGGCGTAAAATCTTTATTCCAACTTAAAATGCGTTCTACCTTAATTTTATTTAAGTAGGCTTCCATGCCTTTTACGAGTCCGTAAAAAGCCACTTCGGCAGTATTAGGGATATATGAGAAAATAGTATTTTTTAGATCATTATCAATTCTTTTTAGTACTGTTTCACTTAATGATCTCCCGAGTGATATACGCTCACGATAAATTTTTTCGTCACTACCTCTAGAAAAATAAATACGCTCAAAACTACAAGCCCTTCTTTCTTTAGGTTCTAAAATTTGTTCGATTTTAAAATCACCATTTGGATCTACGAGTAGTGCAGTACCTGGCATTAATTCTTGTACTTCATTTTCACCCACATTAAAAGTGGTTCGAATGGCGGCACGTTCACTAGCAGCTACTATAACATCATCAGAAATATAATAATAGGCCGGTCTAATACCGTGCGCATCGCGCATGATAAAACTACTTCCATTTCCAAGTAAACCACCAATGGTGTAACCACCATCAAACATAGGTGTAGCCTGATTTAGCACGTTTGTAATATTTGCAGCATTTGGATTTTTATCATCTTCTTTTGCTAAAAAATGATGCACTACTTCCATCATTGCTGCTAAATCACTTTGCTTTTGAAAAGGCTCAGGCACAAAATTAATTTGAGCAAATAAGTCGTCGGTATTTACCAGATTAAAATTACCTGCTAGTGCTAAATTTTTTCCTGGAGAAATATTTCTCTTTATAAATGGATGACAAAACTCTACATTGTTTTTCCCTTGGGTACCATATCTCAAATGGCCTAATAATAATTCACCTAAAAATGGCAGATGCCCTTTCATCAAACCCGGATGATTTTTAATATCGGGTTGGTGCTTTTCTAATTCTTGAATTTCTTGACCAATGGTATAAAATAAATCGGCAATAGGCTGAGGCGCACTACTGCGCATTCTGTGCAAATATGGATTACCCGCTTCGATATCTAATTTTACAGCTGCAATTCCCGCTCCATCTTGGCCACGATTGTGCTGCTTTTCCATTAACAAATACAACTTATTAAGGCCGTAGGTTACGCTACCATACTTTTGTAGGTAGTAAGAAAAAGGCTTTCTTAAACGAATAAAGGCAAGGCCGCATTCGTGTTTAATATCGTCGCTCATAGAGGGTATAAATGAGAAGTGGCGAAGTTAATAACTTCGCCACTTCTCTACAATTAAATATTAAAGGTATTTTATCATTTATTGGCGACTAATGCCTCTGCTAACCACAAAAACTCGTTGGTAAAAGTATCTACCGATTTTTGGAAGGCTGGATCAATTAAATCACCTTCTGGAGAGAATTTTTGGTCTAAAAATGGAACTAACAGCATATTAGGGGCGGCAATTCCAAATAAAGCAGGGACCAACAATAGTAATTGTTGACTAGCCCTAGCACCTGCTAGCCCACCCGGAGAACCGGTTACTAGCCCAAAAGCCTTACGGATTTGCTTTGGAAAATGGTCTATTAAATTTTGTAAAGCCGCCGAATAACTACCATTGTATTCGGGGGTTACTAGTATAAACGCATCAGCAGCGAACATACGGTTGGCTAGCGGCTTTAGGTGATCTGGAGCCTGGTCTGGCGTACCAATAACAAAATTCAATAACGGCATATTCCAATCTCTAACATCTAATAAGCCAATATTATGTTGCGTGTTAGCAGCAAAATGCTTTTGCAAGTAAAGCGCTACTCTATGTGTGACACTGTTTGTACGAGGACTTCCCGAAATAATCTCTATGTTCATAGTAATTTGGACCTATTTAATGATGCCGATGTATTTTTCTTTGTGCTGATAAATAGCAATACCATTCAACAATAAAAGCAATACACCAATACCAGGCGCATGTGCAATTAACAATTCAAACAATAAAATGTTCACTACTATTGGCGCAAGTAACAACAGACCGAGTGCACGTAAAGGTTTAATAAATAGCAGTAATCCAACTACCACTTCAAGTGTTTTAATAACTAGTAAATATTTTGTTTGATAAAATAAATCAAAGAAAGCTTTTATATTACCAGTTGTTTCTGGCATAGGCATAAAATTAAAAAAATAATTAGCGCCAAATACAACAAATACAAAGGCTAATAATAAAGAGGGGGCTTGTTTTAAGATATTCATAGGTTTAAGTTTTATAATAAAATATTACCACTGCATAGGTACTTCAATCAGTAGTAATGAAGATTTTGATGTAGCTGTAAATTCAAAAGCATCTGTTTCTGAAATAGCAATAGCGTCTCTTGCACCTAGTTCCTGCTCTCCAATTTTTACTCGTCCGTTTACAACAATAACATACACACCACCACCTGATTTATGTAAGTTGTAAGTTTGTGTTTGATTGGCATCAAAATCACCTAATGAAAACCATGCATCTTGATTGATCCAAACAGCATTGTCATTGTCAGGTGCTACAACGGTTTGAAATTTATTGATACGGTCTGCTGCACTAAATGTAAGCTGCTCGTAACGGGGTTTGATATTTTTTTCTTTAGGAAAAACCCAAATCTGAAATAATTTAACGGGCTTATCATTATTGGCGTTGTACTCACTATGGTAGATACCAGAACCGGCACTCATAATTTGCACATCGTTGGCTCTAATAATTTCATCACGGCCGGTAGAATCGTTGTGGTGCAGGTCTCCTTCTAATGGTATGGTAACAATTTCCATATTATCATGCGGATGCTTGCCAAAACCCATACCAGCATCGATATGATCATCGTTTATAACGCGCAGCGCACCAAAATGAACCCTTGCTGGGTTATTGTATTGTCCAAAACTAAAATAATGGTAAGTGTCAAGCCAATCAAATTTTACGTGGCCTCTACTTGCTGCAGTATGTAATTCTGTTTTCATCTTCAATTAATTCCTATTTGCAGTAGCTTTAGCCGCTGCATCTTTCCAATCTTTTAAGCTATCGCAGTTGCCGTATTCTGTATCGATAGACACAAAGTAAGTTGGAATATGATCTTTAAACCATTTTTCTAGAACGCTACCCTTTTTTTCTTCAATGGCACGCTGTGCAATACGGTTATAATCGTCCAGCATATTTTCGCGGTGTGGTTCTGTTCTACGCTTTAAATTAATCAGGCGAACTGCTTTTCGATTACGCTCGTCTATGTATACTTGAGGCACACTATATTGACCAGGCTTTAAACTTTTAAGTGCAACAACCATGTCTTTGTCTAACATGTCGATGGTTAAAAATACACTTCCGTTTGGACCAGCCACCGAGCCAGCGCTAAACTTGCTGTTTTCATCGTCGCTAAATTTACTTACTGCTTCATTAAAAGCGAGTGTGCCACCAAGAAGTGCCGTTTTAATAGAATCAACCTTTGTAGTCGCTTCTTTAATTTCATCATCGGTTACTGGAGGAATACGTAAGATATGTCTTACCACTGCTTCGTCACCACTGCGGCTTACAAGCTGAATAATATGCAGTCCAAACTTCGATTTTACAACGGGAGAGATCTGACCTTCTTTTAAACGAAAAGAGGCCGACAAGAAAGCAGGGTCCCAAGTTTTTTCGTTTCTGTTTAAAGTATATTGTCCACCAGCGTCTTTACTTCCTGGATCTTCTGAATATAATTTTACAAGTTGCTCAAACTTTTGTTTACCAGACTCTACTTGCTTTTTGTAGTCTATCATTTGCTTAGCAACATATTCTTCTACGTCTTTATTGGCTTTAGGAATCACTACTACCTGACTAATTTCAACTTCACTTTCATAAAACGGCAAACTGTCCTTCGGAATTTTTGCATAGTAAGCTCTTACCTCATTAGGTGTAATTTTTACATTACCTACTATTTTCTTTTGCATTTCTTCGGCAAGCTTTTGCGCTCTAAATGCTTCTCTAAAATCTTCTTTTAATTGGTACACTGTTTTGCCAGCAATTTCTTCTAATAAATCTTTAGAACCATACTGTTGAATGGCGCCTCTAATTCTGTTATCAAGTGCGGCATCAATTTCATCTTCACTAATTTTAAGTGAATCTTTTTCACCCTGAAGTACAAGTGCTTTTTGAATGAGCTGTCCTTCCATGATTTGACATGCCGTAGGTATCATTACATTTTCTTGACCTTGTGCCTGACGCTTTAAGTCGAGTAGTGCATTTTCTACATCTGAACGCAAAATAATTTTATCGCCTACCTGACCAATAATTTTATCGGCAACCACTTTTTTAGACTGAGCCGCAGCATGCTTCGTAAACAAACCAGCCGCAGCGATCATCACAACAAACAAGAATACTTTTTTCATAAAATCTAAATAGTTACTCAAATGTACTAAAAGCGCAATCCCGACAACAGGGTCGGGATCGCTTTTAACAAAATTTATAAGGTACGTTTTACTTCCTCTTCTTCAAAGGCTTCAACAATATCCCCTACTTTAAGGTCACTAAAGTTTTTGATGGTTAAGCCGCACTCCATATTGGATGCAACTTCTTTGGCATCATCTTTAAATCTTTTGAGACTTCCAAGTTCGGCTGCTTGTCCTTCTCCTTTAGGGTACTCAACAATACCATCTCTGATAATTCTAATTTTACTATTACGGCTAATTTTTCCATCAAGTACATAACAACCAGCCACAGTGGCTTTGTCAAATTTGAATACTTCACGTACTTCAACGTTAGCAATAATTTTCTCTTGGAACTTAGGTTCAAGCATACCCTCCATCGCACTCTTGATTTCGTCAATTGCGGTGTAGATGATAGAGTATAATTTAATTTCCACGCCTTCAGTTTCTGCAAGTTTATTAGCCTGCATAGAAGGACGCACGTTAAATCCAATGATGATTGCATCAGATGCAGCAGCAAGTAGTACGTCCGATTCTGAAATCTGACCTACCCCTTTTAATACCACTCTAATAGCAATTTCGGCAGTAGATAATTTTTGTAATGAATCTGATAATGCTTCTACAGAACCATCCACGTCACCTTTAATGATGATGTTTAATTCTTTAAAGTTACCAAGTGCTAAACGTCTGCCAATTTCATCAAGCGTGATATGTTTTCTAGCACGTAAACCTTGCTCACGCAATAATTGCGCGCGTTTTGTTGCTACTTCTTTTGCTTCTGCTTCGTCTGTAAATACTTTAAATTTCTCACCCGCTTGTGGTGCACCATTTAAACCAAGTATCACAACTGGTGTAGAAGGAGGTGCTA
This sequence comes from Bacteroidota bacterium, assembly GCA_041173245.1. Taxonomy (GTDB): domain Bacteria; phylum Bacteroidota; class Bacteroidia; order Chitinophagales; family Chitinophagaceae; genus Sediminibacterium. The sequence continues at coordinate 7,757 of JBEDIY010000130.1, forward strand.
CTTCAATACGCTGGTTACGCTCATTAAACATCGCTTTAACACGACCATAATTTTGACCAGAAACAATTAAGTCTCCTTGACGAAGCGTTCCGTTTTGTACTAAAATAGTAGCTACATATCCACGACCTTTGTCAAGAGAAGCTTCAATAATAGTTCCTGAGCCTTCTTTGTTAGGGTTGGCTTTTAGATCTAATAGTTCTGCTTCTAATAATACTTTTTCTAAAAGCGCATCTACATTTAAACCTTGTCTAGCAGACAATTCTTGGTTTTGGAATTTACCACCCCAAGCTTCTACTAAAATGTTCATTTGAGAAAGCTGCTCGTATATCTTTTGCGGATTCGCTCCGTCTTTGTCGATCTTATTCACCGCAAAAATCATTGGAACGTTTGCAGCTTGTGAGTGCGAGATGGCTTCTTTTGTTTGAGGCATCACGGCGTCATCGGCAGCAACTACAATAATTGAAATATCGGTTACTTTAGCACCACGCGCACGCATTGCGGTAAAGGCTTCGTGACCCGGTGTATCTAAAAACGTAATAGCTTTTCCTGTTGGCGTTGTTACCTCATAGGCACCAATGTGCTGTGTGATACCACCCGCTTCACCTGCTACCACATTTGCATTACGAATATAATCTAGTAATGAAGTTTTACCGTGGTCAACGTGTCCCATGATGGTTACAATTGGCGCACGTTCTACAAGTGACGACTCATCATCTTCATCTTCTTCTTCATCAAATTCGTCAGCATCATCTATTCCAATAAATTCTACTTCAAATCCAAATTCACTAGAAACGAGTTCAATAACTTCTGCATCCAAACGTTGGTTGATAGAAACCATGATACCAAGGTTCATACATTTTCCAATAACGTCTGCAAAGCTTACGTCCATTAAGTTTGCCAACTCACTTACGGTAACAAATTCTGTTACTTGTAGTCTATTGTCTTCTGTCATTTCACCCATTGCTTCTGCTGCTTCGTCACGCTTTGCACGTCGGTATTTTGCTTTTAAGCTCTTACCTTTTCCGCCAGCACCCGCAAGTTTAGCTTGGGTTTCTCTGATCTTTTCTTGAATTGCTTTTTGATCAATTTCTTTATCTTCTACAGGGGCGCGTTTACCTCTATCAGTTCTGTTACCACCTCTGTTGCCACCTGGTCCACCAGCAGCTCTATTAAATTGACCACCACCGCCACCGCCTTGACTATTTCTGTTGTTAGCAGCAACAATAGGTCTGTTAGGACCACTTACCGGTTTACCATCTGCCCCAAGTGTTGGTGCAACAGGTGCAGGTTTGCCATCTACAGGAATACGTTTGCGCTTGCGCTTTTCATCTCTAGCCGCAGGCTTAGGACGGGTATCACTATTAATTGGTAAATCAATTTTTCCTAAAATTTTAGGACCTTCTAATTTATCCGCTCTAATATTTTCTATCGTAGGCGCTACATCTTCTTCAACCGTTGGAGCAGGCGCTGCTGCAGCCACAACAGGCATAGGCACTACAGGGGTTTCTTCCACCACTTTTTTCTTGGTGGTTTTTGCAGCAGGTTTTTCGACTGCCTCTGTAGGTGCATCCTCTACTTTTTTCTTCGCTGCTTTTTTAGGGCGTGTTGAAGAATCAATCGCAGATAAATCAATTTTATGGATCACTTTAGGCGCCTCAATTTCTGGAGCTACCGTTTTTTCTGCGTCAGGCGCTTTAACTTCTGGAGCAGGTACAGCGGCAACAGGTGCTGCTACAACAGGCTCTTCTTTGCGCACTTTTTTATCTTCTTTTTTAGCAAAAGAAAGATCTTCTTCATCTCTTTTTTTCTTGGGTTCTACCTGTGCAGCAACTTTAGGTATTTCTACCTGATCTGCTTTGTTTTTAGCAACTTTATCTCCTTGGAACTCTGCTTGTAAAGCAAAGTACTGGTCTGATGAAAGTTTTGCCGAAGGCTTTAACTCATCACGACTAAAACCTTTTTTCACTAAGAACTCAACCAAGGTATCTTGGCCAATGTTGAACTCTTTAGCGGCGGCTAACAGTCTGGGTGTTTTCAATTCTGACATTCAGTGTTTTTTAGTCCATTCGTTCATTGAAATGTGCCACAGCGTATGAACGCTTCTGCTGTGGATCCTTGCCGTATTAATGGCAAAGATAGTTAACTATACGCTGCTTATGCTTCTTCGTCAAATTCGGCTTGAAGCACTTTAAGTACGTCTTCGATAGTTTCTTTTTCAAGGTCGGTTCTGCGCTCTAGCTCATCAGGGCTTAAGTTTAAAATACTGCGGGCAGTATCACAACCAATACGCTTGAACTCATCAATCACCCAAGCCTCAATTTCATCACTAAATTCGTCTAAATCAATGTCAAACTCATCAACAATCTCTTCATCTTCTCTAAATACATCAATTTCATAACCTGTTAGTTCGCAAGCAAGCTTGATATTAACCCCTCTTCGGCCAATGGCTAAAGAAACTTGGTCTGCCTTTAAAAACACTTCGGCGTGCTTCTTATCGTTGTCTAACTCCATGTAGCTAATTTTAGCTGGCGTTAAAGAACGTTGAATTAAGAGTTGAATATTGGTAGTGTGGTTGATCACATCAATGTTTTCGTTTTTCAATTCACGCACAATGCCATGAATACGAGAACCCTTCATACCCACACAAGCACCTACTGGATCGATACGATCATCGTAACTTTCTACTGCTACTTTAGCACGCTCTCCTGGATCACGTACAATCTTTTTGATTGCAATTAAACCATCAAAAATTTCAGGTACTTCAATCTCTAATAATTTAGCTAAGAATAGAGGACTTGTTCTAGATAAAATAATTACTGGTGTATTATTTTTAAGATCAACACGCGCTACAACAGCTCTAATGTTTTCACCTTTTTTGAAATAGTCTTGTGGAATTTGCTCCGACTTTGGTAAAATAAGTTCGTTGCCTTCTTCATCCAAAAGGAGTACTTCTTTTTTCCAAACTTGGTATACTTCTGCACTGATGATATCACCAATACGATCGCCATATTTTTTAATAAGCACATTCTTTTTAAGATCGCTAATACGGCTAGCAAGGGTTTGCTTAGCAGCCAAAATAGCTCTTCTACCAAAGTCAATCATATTAATTTCTTCGTACAAATCTTCCCCTACTTCAAAGTCGGGCTCAATTTTAGTAGCATCGCTGTAACCCACTTCCGATAAGGGATCTATCACTTCACCATCTTCAACAATCAGTCTACGACGGATAATTTCTAAGTCTCCTTTTTCGGCGTTAACGATAACGTCAAAATTGTCATCACTACCATATTTTTTACGGAGTAATGTTTTAAATACATCTTCCACCACTTTCATCATCGTGGGACGATCAATGTTCTCTGCATCTTTAAATTCCTGGAATGCTTCGATGAGGTTAATACTAGCCATAACGCTTTATTTAAAGTTTCAAAAGTTTTAAAATTTAATTTGAATCGTTGTTGATTTTATCGTTGAAAACGGAATCACAAGTTGTTGTGTTACCATTTTTTTTCCTTTTCCTTCTGTGTGTTCTACAATAATATCAGCTTCTGTGACTTCGAGTAACAAACCTATTTTGCTGGTATCATCATTAAACAACACTTCTATATTTCTGCCTTTATTTTTCAAATATTGACGATGTAATTTTAAAGGTTGTTCTATGCCTGGAGAAGAAAGTTCTAATGAAAATTCTCCTTCTGGATAATAGCCTTCTTCTTCTATTAGCTTGTAGAGTTGCTTGTTAAAGCGAACGCATTTCTCAATGGCAATACCCTGATCACCGTCCAAATACACTTTAATGTTATTGGTAGGTTTAATCTGGACAGAAACCAAAAAATAGGTAGGCTCCTCTTGTAAGAGCTGCGCTATTAAGGCTTCAATTTTTGCTATTTGTAATTCAGCTGACATATTAAAAAAGAAGAAGGGAACGGTAGCCGTTCCCTTCAATTGTTACATTTTCTAATGCAAATATAGTGTTTTTAGGCCTAAACTTCCAAATTTTGCTTTTGTAGAGTCCTTACCTTTGCAGTCTATTACGCTTAATGTTATGATGAAAATTATTTTTTACTGCTTCCTCTTCTACGCCTTATACCGCTTCGTCTTTAATGTGGTGGTACCTGTAAGTAAGGCCAGTTCTCAAATAAAAAGCACCTTAAAAGAAATGCAGGCGCAACAAGCCGCGGCAGCTAGGGCACAACAAGAACAAGCTGCTCAGGCACAAAGAGCGGCTAAAACAGAGGCAAGCAAGCCTGCTGTCAAAGAAGATTACATTGATTTTGAGGAAGTTAAGCCTTAAAGGCCCAGATCCATCACAGTCAATCCCCCACTTAAAAATATGGTTTGAAGCCCCACTTTTTGAGCGCCTTCAATATTACTAATGGTGTCATCAATAAACAGGGTTTGGGCTGGATCAAGGTCAGATTTTGCCAACACGGCCTCAAAAGCGGCTACTTCTGGCTTTCTTTGCCCGAGCGTATGGGAATAATGCGCCTCTTTAAAAAAGTGGTTAAAATTGGGGTTTAAGCCAACCAAAGGTGCAGTTTGCGCATATATCGTAGTAAATGCATTGTAATGAATGGCATTTGTATTAGAAAATAAATAAATATTATACTTGGTTTTGATTTGATCCAACCATGCTAGGCGCTCTGCCGGAAAATCAAGCAACATGGCGTTCCATGCGGTTTCCAATTGTGTATTGGAATGGGTTAATCCAGTGGCCTCCCTGAGGGCCTCGTAAAATACCTCAGGTTCAATGGCACCTACTTCTAGATTTTCAAACAATGGATTGGCCTTGTGCTGGGTATAAAAAGCATCAAAATCTTGAACCCCTAGGTCTTCAAATGCCTTTCGCGTTAACTGGTAATTGAGGTTGATCAACACACCACCTAAATCAAAAATGATATTTTTTACAGGAGTAACCATGCTGCAAATTAAGCGTAATATTTTTTACAAATTGATGAGATTGATGCCCTGCGTTAAGGGTAAATATTTTACATTTGCCGCTCATGATTATTTGGGTAACCAAATTTTCAGGGCCTATAGCTCAGTTGGTTAGAGCACCTGACTCATAATCAGGGGGTCCCAGGATCATGCCCTGGTGGGCCCACACAAAACAACAAAGGGTTTCAGCAATAATACTGCTGGGACCCTTTTTGTTTGGGGTAAATCATTTATCAACTAGAACAAATGCTTCTTAATTTGCTCCCAACTATAGTAATGAAAAGTTTTATCATCACTCATCACTACAAAAATACCTTGTGCAAATCCTGGTAATTTTGATGCCGATATTTCAGAACCATCTGAATTTTTTGCAGTTACTGTAAACCTACCAACCAATCGATGTTGGTGGGGATTATTATTATAGCCTTCACGACTGTATACATTAAATGCATGTTCAGATTGATCACTTACCAAAATATAACCACTGTCGTTAGTACTTTTATAAATTGAAATTCCCTCATTATCTTCCTTAAAATCATTTTGTCCAAATAGTGCTAACTCAATATTACTACTGTCAGGATGTGCATAATACTTTCGAATACCATATTGCTCGTCAGAATAATATACATACCCTAATTCATGATCAACTGCAATAGATTCAATTTCTTTTTTACCAGAAAATTTTCCAAATTTTCTAACTAGTTTGGCTTTTACGAGTCCACTACTATCATATAATAAGTACTGGTATAAATAGCCATTATTGGGGCCTGATTTTCTTCCTACGATGGCGTATACTTTTTTATTTTCTGGATTGGTATACAAAGCAATACCCATTGGTAAGTTTAAAGTGTCATCTTTAAATACTTCTATCCCGCCGCCATCAATGTTTTGCATTTGTGGAATTGAATAAATTCGAATAGAATGCCTATCTCTTTCGGTTGCCACTGCAATTGCAATGTCTTTGCCTAAATAGCTAAAATGATTTGCAATATCAATATTATTAACACGCTTCATGTTAAATTTAGATCGCACCGAATCTATTTTTCCATGTATATCAAAAACATAGATACCTCCATTCTCACTGTCTTTATCTGTGCCAAGAATGATGGTACTATCAGGAAATTGTTCATGCACCCATATTGCAGGATCATCACTATCTCCAAAAACAGCTTTTGTAATAACAATAGGTTGCAAAGGTTTATCTGTGGTAGTGGCACAGCTCACTAAACACAGATAAAGAAATACGATATATTTAAGGTTAGGATTATACATAAATAAAAAATGGTAGGCATAAAATTATGCCTACCATTTTACTTTAAAAATTAATTTATTTAACTAAGTCAAATTTAATACCCATATTAAACCGGGCTCCATAAAACTCAGTTTGTGCTGTGCGCTCTTTAATACCTTGATAATATCTTAAGCCTTGATTGGTGATATTATTAATTTCAGAAAAAATTCTCAACTTTCTAGTAAAGGCGTAAGATCCGTTAAAGTCTAAGAAAAATTGCTTATCGTAATACCTATCAAAAAATGGATCTGCATTATAACCTGCATCGTCACTATCATCAACATAGGACGAGGTGAAATTAGCAGAAAGTCGTAACACTAATTTCTTATTTTCATAAGATAATGATCCGTTAAACATATGTGGTGCCGTACCAGGCAAAGTAACATTTTCTCTGATCAAATCGCCAGATCCATCAAAAATACCTTTTGCCTTTGATGTTGTATAGGTATAGTTTGTATAGATACCAAATCCTTTCCAAAATCCAGGTAAAAAATCCAATTGACGCTGAAATGCAATTTCGTAACCAAATACATTCACAGAACTTCCATTTCTTCTTTGTAAAAACTGCCAATTGTCAGTTGCCAAAATTGGATTATTTGCAATTGTAGGGAAATCAGTTGCGAATTCTTGTCTATTGTACGTTTCGTCTCTATAAGTGTAGAAAAAATTATTTAAGTGTTTGTAAAAAATACCACCAGATACGATACCAATTGACTTAAAGTATTTTTCAAACATGATGTCTACATTATTAGATCTAATTGGCTTTAAGCTTGGATTACCAACACTTAATTCTTGATCACTTGTTAAAACATTAAAATACGGAACTAAATCATAATACTTTGGACGAGCAATACCGGTGGTGTATGCCAATCTCCAAATAAGATTATCACTTGCTTGGTATCTAAAATTTAAACTTGGTAGTACATCAAGGTAGTTATTCTTGTTGGTAGCCTTTCCTCTTAAACTTGTTTCATTTTCAACAATATTTCCAGTATAGTTTAAAGACGTATTTTCTAATCTGATACCAGCAACCATAGATAATTTATCGGTAAACTCCTGATTTAACTGTAAATAACCAGCTTGAATCGTTTCGTTTGCAGAAAAATTACCAGCAAGATATTCTGCAGGAGCATCTGTTTCTCTAAAGCTAGCTACATCTTTAAAATTAATAGATCCTAAAAAATTAGCATCCACGAAATTTCCAGTGTTAAATTTTGAACCTGCGTAAAAACCAGGATTAGATAAATCTGCTAACTTCAACAAAGTGATATTTGCAAAATTTGCAACATTCGAACCAATTGGTGCATATTGAAAAAAGCTATTGGCTCGTATTTTTGTTTTAGTACGTAATCTGTAACCATATTTCAAAATACTTTTCCCATTATCTGATAATGGCATACTAAAACCAAGTTTAGCATTTAAATCTTCTTCATACTGGTCTTGAAATTCTTCGGTAAGTTCATTCAATCTTGTATATGCATTTAAAGCAGTAGTACTTGTTAATAAGGGAAAATATGGGTCTTTGATGTCTTGAGATACCTGAATAGATCTTCTTCCCATTGAAACATATCTTTCATTGGGTCTTTTTTCTGAAGCTCTTGCATATTGCACACTCCAATCCATCTTTACCTTTCCTAATAAATGATCACCTTTAACTTGTAATGATCTTACACGCTGATCCTCTAATCTTGTTGACTCGTTTCTGTCATTATTTATACCACCCTTTGTTTGTCGTAAAACTTCACCATTGTTATAACCTGTTATATTTCCAGCTGCATCATACAATAGATTGGTTTCACCACCTCTAAAACGATGTCTTAGCCTGTATCTATTTTCTAAATCATCACGCCAATTGTATGATCCAACAACACTGATAGTACTAGAAGGTGCCAATTTAAAATCAAAAGATGCAGATAATGAACGTCTAACACGCTTTACATCATATGTTCTGATATCATGATCAGATACAAATACTTTACCAGCAGCACTTTTAGACCAAACAGCCTCTACGTTGTCAGAACCAAAGTCATTTGAATTAATTGAACCATTAATTAAATATCCTACTTTTTGATTTTTACTTCTATTTCCGATAATAAAATTACCTGTTCCTATAAATCCATCACGAATAGGATTATAACCCCCTGCTAGTGTACCTGATAATCGAAGACCGTTTGAAGGAGCCCTACTCACTAAATTAACTGATCCACCAATAGCATCGGCATCCATTTCAGGAGTCAATGTTTTATTCACTTCAATAGTTTGAATCATATCGGAAGGAATCAAATCAAGCTGAATTCTTCTATTATCACCCTCTGCCGAAGGAACCCTCTCACCATTAAAGGTAACTGAGTTTAATTCTGGTCCCATACCTCTAATGATGATGTTTCTTGCTTCTCCCTGATCGTTTTGCATGGTGATACCTGGAATACGTTTTAATGCATCACCAATATTAGCATCAGGGAAACGACCTATCTGATCAGAAGAAACGATATTGGTAATATTTAAATTATTTTTTTGTTGACTCAGCGCTTTTGCTTGACCTTTTAAGCGGTCACCCAGTACTAATACATCTTTCATGATAGTAACGCCTTCGGTCAATTGCTCAGTCAATTCATTTACACCGGCTTTGATATTGACTTTTAATTCTTTAGGTTGGTAGCCTACATATGAGATTTGTAAAGTATAATTTCCAGGTTTAATTTGCTGAAAACTAGCTACTCCAAGCTGGTTGGTAACCTTAAAATAATTTCCAGGAACCAATTTAACAATTGCGCCTGGCATGTTTAATTTTTCGTTATCAATTACTTTTAAATTGATAATTGATTGAGCACTACAAATTTGTAACGTGAAAAAAATAACGATGGTAGAGAAAATCTTTGACATGAAATCTATTTAAGTTGTAAAATTATTCATGCTACATTAACAAAACGTTAGATAATTATTACCATAATGTTAACTAAGATATACTAACCAAGTCTGAACCACCCTTCAAATAATTTATCACTGCTTAATTGAAAATCTTTTTGATCTACAACTTCGTTATCTATTTTTTTAATTAAAGTGACTTTTCTTCCTTTTTGTAAAAATGTATTATTTACAAAGACCCTGAATAAAATTTCCTTATGTTGTCTTAAATAAATTTCTTTTGACCAACTATTTCCCACAAACTCTTTAATCCAAGGTCTTCCATTATCATCTGTAAATTGAACCTGTCCAAAGGTTTCAAAATTTATATCTACAATTAATTCTACTTTAATTAACGGTAAAGTATCCATCATCCTATTGCCAGGAAAAAGCTTGAAAAAATCTTTTAATGAAATGATTCGTGCTGACAATTTGGTATTGTTAAATTGAATTGCAAACTAGTGTCAGCATATTACCAACTTGTTAAATTGATATTATCTTTTTGGATTTTGAAATAGAATTTATTCCGGCCAGGTTCCGTGCCAGGTTTTCACAAAAAACGGGTTAAAACAGGTGACTCTTAAGAAATTTTAATCTATTTCAATATTTGATTATTTTTAATTAGAGCTGCACGTAATTCTGGGTAGGAAACCTCCTGTGTTTGTACATTTTTATCAATGGCAATACTAGCTGCTATTGCTGCAGATTGACCTAAAACCATAAACACAGGCTCCATTCGAATGGATCCATAAGCAATATGGGAGGATGAAAGGCAAACGGGTATAAACAAATTAGTTATTTCTGATTTTTTAGGAATGATTGATTTATAGCTAATTGGAAAAGGTGCATTGACATGCGCTTCTACATTGCCTTCGTTTTTAACAAATCCATTTACATCTACGTACCGCTGAATGGGATGAGAATCCATCTGATATGCTCCCAGTCCTATAACATCTTGCGCAACATCCATTGCCTCACAATTTCTTTGGGTCATCACATAATCACTCACCATTCTTCTAGCTTCACGAATATATAATTGGTCAGTCCAACCACCATCTGTAATAAATTCGTCTTTGCATGTTCCCCATTGAGAAACCACATCACGAACTTGCTTAGGAATTCTAGGATGATAAGACAAAGTCCACATTAGGCCTTGTTGGTACTTTTTATGCAACGCCGCAATTTTTAACCTTTCATCATAACTCGCTTCCGGGTAACGGTAATTTTGTCCAATAAAATCTGTTGAAAAGCCCTTTTGATTATTGGTATCTGTTTTTCTGTTTGGCATTGCAGAATTTATCCAAGGCACTAAAGGATCTCCATAATTATACATATTACGAATGTCACCTTTGGCAGCTTCATAATTCCGAAACAATAATTCATAGTCTAATTCTTTGTAACCAACAGGTTTTTTGAAAGGAATACGATTTTCAGGAAGATTGGTCAAAGTCATACGATAACAATAAGCTTGAATTTTATGATCGGCCTGACCATCAATCCCAGGCTTTTCAGCACGCACAAATGGCAATAAACCACTCTTTGGATTCCCCTTAACCAAGTAAGGACTCACGCCTTCTATAAAATTGTGATGAATTGCGTTCCTAGATATTTTATTATGAAGTGTTAAACTGACATTATTTGCCTGAACACCGTTTAAAGATTCTCCATACTGACTATTTGCTTCTCTGCCCACGGTATAGCTGACACCTGAAGCAGCCATCAAATCGCCTTCATAGGTGCAATCCATAAACATTTTACCCTGGTAAATTTGTCCCGATTCCATCTGAATAGATTTTATAACTTGCTTTTCCTTTTTTACACCTGTTTTCCGGTTTAATCGTTGATTATAAACAATGTGAATATTAGATTCATTTTTAACCATTTCAAGAAATACTTTTAAAGCAACGGAAGGTTCAAAAGCCCACATCGCATCCTCGTTAAAAGTGTTGTAACCAACGCCCGTATAGTCCTCCCTTTTTTCCCAAATCCAATTTTCAGGCTTTAGATAATATCTTTTGATATTTTGATAAAACTCACGAGCAAGTCCTCCAATCGCTTGCTTATTCCCAATATCCGTTTTGCCTAATCCTCCAGTGGTTAGTCCGCCCATTCGATTTGTAGGTTCAATTAAAATTACTTTTTTACCCATTCGAGAAGATTGGATGGCAGCAGAAACTCCAGCAGAAGTACCACCATAAATAACCACATCATACGATTGAATTATTTGAGCAGAAGTATTAATTGGACACAAAATAATGAAGTAAATAAACCAAAGGGAGAAGGTGTTCTTAACGATTGAAATAGGTTTTGAGAAAATCATATTTTATTAAATTAATGTATCATTAGATTCGATCAACAAAGAATATTGAAAATATGAAAAATATAAAGAAGATGTTGTTGAAAGATAAAATAGTCAAATTATATACACATTGATAAATTAATAATCCAATTTAAATTCATAATTAAAAAGAATGAAACTTACAGTACATAATGATACCTTTGCGCCTCGCCATAAATGAGCGAAAATAATGGTGTATAAGATACTTAGTGTAATTGGTCTAGCTACTTTTGAAATTTATGCTGCAATCCCCGCTGGATTTGCCTTTAAGCTACATCCTTTAGAAATTTTCTCTTACAGTTTGCTAGGAGGCTTAATAGGTGTTTTTGTAGCAGCATACCTAGGTGATATCATAAAAAAATGGGTAAGCAAGTATAGAAAACCGAAACCAAATAAAGTAGCTAAAGAACCAGGATTTGTCTTAAAAATTTGGGACAAATATGGCGTTATTGGATTAGGCTTGTTAGGAACGATGAGTGTTGGAGCTCCTATAAGTATTGGTATTGGGGTAGGCTTTAATGTGCCTACCAATAAAATGGTATTTTGGTGCAGTTTAGGCGTGTTGTTACGCTGTGCAATATTCACAGCTATTGGTTATTTTAGTCTACAATTGATTTAATTAAAGCTAGAAAACCTCTTTAAATTCTTAACTTTGTTAATATCCATCCTACGTAGGTACTAATAAAAATATGATAGTATGAAAAAGATTCTTTTTATTGCTTTTCTTTTTATAAATGTGTCCACCTATTCTCAAGAATTATTTGTGATGACTGAACCGGCCAGTAATATGCCAGCAAAGTCATTTGGAATAAGAAATATGAATGCTTTTATGTTTGAAGCAGATGGTAAATTGAACTACCATAATATGCCAGAAATTATGTGGGGCATTAACCAAAAATGGATGGTACATGCCCAGGGATTCATTAGTAACCGTCAAGATGGAGGTTTTGAAACAGAAGGTGGTAGCTTATATGCTAAATATCGCTTCTTTAGTAAAGATGGTGTACAAAGTCATTTCAGAATGGCGTTATATGGTCGATACAGCCTTAATAAAGCGGATATACACCAACAAGAGCTTGAAACAATGGGCCATAACACTGGGTATGAGGCAGGATTTATCGCAACTCAATTATTACATAAAGTTGCATTAAGTTCATCACTGAGTTATGAAAGAGCATTGGATAATAATCCAAACTATAAGTTTCCAATAACTGAGAGTAATAGTGCAATGAACTATACTTTGTCTGTGGGCAAATTAATGCTCCCTAAAGTCTATACTAGCTACAAACAAGTAAATGTCAATTTAATGCTAGAATTACTTGGCCAACGATTAAATGATAATAAAAAATCTTATTTAGATATAGCCCCTTCTGTACAATTTATAATAAACAGTCAGGCTAGAATAGATTTAGCTTACAGACAAGAACTATATTCCACTATGCAACGTACAGCGCCAAACGGAGTAATACTTAAATTTGAATATACATTTTTTAATGTTTTCAAATAACAAGATATTCTTAAGCATAAACAATTAAATAATATTATGAAAAAACTATTACTTGGCTTTTTAGCGTTGATTCTTATTAATACATCTAATGCACAGGATACCACCACTAATAAAAAATTGGTATTCAACCCAAAGAGTACTACTTATGAAGTAGAAGCTACTTGTGGAACTTGTATGTACAAGATGGAAGGGAAAGGCTGTCATTTGGCAATCAAACTAAATGGCAAAAACTACTTTGTAGACGGAACTAATATTGACGACCATGGAGATGCTCATGATGCTGAGGGTTTCTGTAATGCAATTAAAATAGCAAAACTGCAAGGAACCATCGTAAAGGATAGATTTAAAGTAACTTACTTTGAGTTAATAAAAAAACCAACTAAATAAAATAGTATTTTAGTTTATATACAAGTAGCTATGTTTTCTCCACCATACGTTTTAAAT
>JBEDIY010000131.1:0-4869 GCA_041173245.1 Bacteroidota bacterium
GTTATGCGCAGCATACTATTATTGCCTATCAAAACGATCTAGCCCAGTTTTTTGCCTTCCTCACCAGTCAATTTGATGCACCCCCGCTAGCATCAATTACCGCTATGTACATTAGGTCTTGGCTCGCCGAGATGAAAGAAGAGGGGCTAACAGCCAAAAGTTTAAACCGTAAAATTTCGGCCCTCAAATCTTTTTTTAAATACCAACTCAAAACAGGGATATTAGTAACAAGTCCAATGGCAACCATTGTCACGCCTAAAGTACGTAAAAGGCTTCCTGCTTTTGTTGCCGAAGTTGATATGGAAACTTTGTTTGCACATGTCGAGTTTCCAGACACCTGGAAGGGCCGCACCGAAAAATTAGTACTTCAATTATTTTATAGTACCGGTATGCGTTTAAGTGAGCTCGTGCATTTAAAAGCGTCACAACTAGATCCTTCATTAAAGCAGTTAAAAGTAGTCGGTAAAGGAAATAAAGAACGCTTGCTCCCGCTTGGTCCAACGCTGCTGCAACAGCTACAAGAATACGTTGCTAATCGTCCTATAAAATTACCCGGTATCGACAACTTATTTACTAGTGAAAATGGGAAGGCGTTGCAACCCCGCATGGTATATACTTTTGTAAAACATTATTTAAGTTTAGTAACGACGCTGCAGCAAAAAAGTCCGCATATTTTAAGGCATAGCTTTGCAACGCATTTAATGAACAACGGTGCAGACCTCAATGCGGTAAAAGAACTGCTAGGCCACAGCAGCCTAGCTGCCACGCAGGTTTACACGCACAACACCATCGAAAAATTAAAAGAAGTTTTTAAAAAAGCGCATCCAAAGGCGTAGTGGTTTGCGCCCAAAATCCTAAAACGCTCAAATTCCAAACCGTAAGCGTTTAGCTAAGCAAATTCCATATCGTTGCCATTTAAATATTTAACTTTTTATTGTGTTATTTAAGTAGTAAATTGTAAGATACTACCGTTGGTTCTTTTCAATTATTTTAATCACCATTTAAAGAGTTGTTGTATGAACGTTTTAATTCAAACTGTGCACTTTGTTGCAGACGAAAAATTAACCCAGTGGGTAACACAAAAAACAAAAAAATTCAACCAATTTCATGACGGTATCACCAAAATGGAAATCTTCTTAAAACTAGACAATGTTGTTCACCACATTAAAGACAAAGTGGTAGAAATATGTGTGCACGTTCCCAAACATGATTTTTTTGTGAAGGATAGTGCTAAAACTTTCGAAGCGGCGTTTGATGGCGCTTTTGATGCGATGGTCGCTCAAATCAAAAAACATAAAGAAAAATTAGCGGCGTAATTTCTGCGGGTTAATTTTTGCGGGTTAATATTTGCGGATTAATTTTTGCGGGTTAATTCCGCCAAAATACTGGATTTAGTAGTACCGGCCTCCCTAACGGGAGGCCTTTTTTACGCCATATTTTGCCGTTTTGTGCAGGCTTTTTGGATCCATTTAAGCGCACTTGCCCCAACACCTCAAAAAACTGTTAAAAACTCTTGGAAAATTTATGGTCCAAAATTTTGCCGAATAAAGTTTTCCATTACCTTTGCCGTCCCTTAAAAGAGGTTGTTCTTTTTTTATAGAAGTATAATGCCGGAGTAGCTCAGTTGGTAGAGCAACTGATTTGTAATCAGTAGGTCGCGGGTTCGAGTCCCATCTTCGGCTCTATTTTTTATAACAAATACTTCTAGTAGGGCAGATGGCCGAGTGGTTAAAGGCGACAGACTGTAAATCTGTTCTCTCACGAGTACGTAGGTTCGAACCCTACTCTGCCCACTTAGTTCTTTAAAATAACTGATTACAATGCGAAAGCTTTGTAAAACAAGCGGAAGTAGCTCAATTGGTAGAGCGATAGCCTTCCAAGCTATAGGTTGCGGGTTCGACCCTCGTCTTCCGCTCCATGTTCGTTTGGAGCTACCAGGCTTTAAACGAGGCTAAGCCGTTGTAGCTCAGGGGTAGAGCACTTCCTTGGTAGGGAAGAGGTCGTGAGTTCGATTCTCACTAACGGCTCTAATCTATGTTACAACGCATAATAATAGTTAAAAGCGCAAAAAATTACCTAATTTAGCGCGCCGATAACAACAAAGCATAAAAAAAGGAACACCAAAAAAGCAATTTTTCCGAAAGGAATGATTCGAAATAAATAAAGCCCAAAAGGCAAATTTTTTTAAAACACAAATAAAACCGATAAAAATGTCTAAAGAGACCTTTAAGAGGGAAAAACCTCACGTAAACGTTGGTACCATTGGTCACGTTGACCACGGTAAAACCACCTTAACTGCTGCCATCACATCGCTTTTGGCTAAAAAGGGCATGGGTAACGTCGCAAAAAAATATGATGAAATCGATGGTGCTCCGGAAGAAAGAGAGCGTGGTATTACCATTAATACTGCCCACGTAGAATATCAAACCGATAATCGTCACTATGCGCACGTAGACTGTCCAGGTCACGCTGACTATGTTAAGAATATGATTACAGGTGCTGCACAAATGGATGGTGCCATCCTAGTAGTTGCTGCAACTGATGGTCCGATGCCACAAACCAAAGAGCACATCCTTTTAGCTCGTCAGGTAGGTGTACCTAGTATTGTTGTTTTCATGAACAAAGTAGACTTAGTTGATGATGTTGAATTATTAGAATTAGTTGAAATGGAAATCCGTGAGTTATTAACTTTATACGGTTTCGATGGTGACAATACACCAATCATTCAAGGTTCTGCAACTGGTGCGCTTTCTGAAGATCCACAATGGGTTGCTAAGATCGACGAATTAATGGCTGCAGTAGATTCTTATATTCCACTTCCTCCACGTCCAGTTGATATGGCGTTCTTGATGTCAGTAGAAGATGTATTCTCGATTACAGGTCGTGGTACAGTTGCTACTGGTCGTATCGAGCGCGGTATCATCAAAGTAGGTGAAGGTGTTGAAATCGTTGGTTTGATGGATGCGCCTCTTACTTCTACAGTAACTGGTGTTGAGATGTTCAAAAAATTATTGGACGAAGGTCAAGCTGGTGACAACGCAGGTTTATTACTACGTGGTATTGAGAAAAAAGATATCCGTAGAGGTATGGTAATCTGTAAGCCAGGTTCTATTACGCCGCACACTGAATTTAAGGGTGAGGTTTATGTACTATCAAAAGAAGAAGGTGGACGTCATACTCCATTCTTTAATAAATACCGTCCTCAATTCTATTTCCGTACAACAGACGTAACTGGTGAGTGTACACTTCCAGCTGGTACTGAAATGGTTATGCCTGGTGATAACACCAACTTAACTGTTAAATTAATCCAACCTATCGCAATGGAAAAGGGTCTTAAGTTTGCGATTCGTGAAGGTGGTAGAACAGTAGGTGCAGGTCAGGTAACTGAAATCATCAAATAAGCTCAAAGCGAAAGCTTTTAGCTGCAAGCAAATAGATTTTATTATATTTGCAAATAATTCTAAAAGCTGTTCCGCTACAAACGGAATAGCTTTTAGCTTTATACGGGCATGGTGCAACGGTAGCATACGGGTCTCCAAAACCTTTGATCTGGGTTCGAATCCTAGTGCCCGTGCTAAGGTTTTATTTTTTTAAATTATTAATTTGTTCTCATGAACAAGATCACAACTTACTTCAAAGAAAGTTACAACGAGTTACTAGAAAAAGTGACCTGGCCAACTTGGAATCAGTTGCAACAAAGTACCATTATCGTACTTGTCGCTACTGTTATCATTACCGCATTTGTGTGGGTTATGGATTTCTCTAGCAACCAATTGCTGAAGTTGATTTATTCATTATTCAAGTAATCTAATCATGGAAGCATTAACAGATATTATAACTCCAGAAACCCCTGCGGTAGCTAAGCCTGAGACAAAATGGTATGTGCTTCGTGTAGTGAGTGGTAAGGAGCGTAAAATTAAAGAGTATCTTGATAAAGATATTTTAAGAAGCGGTTGGCAAGATCTTATCAAACAGATCTTCTTACCTATGGAAAAAGTATACAAAGTGCAAAACGGTAAAAAAGTAATGCGCGAAAAAAACTATTTCCCAGGCTACGTAATGATTGAAGTGCTAGATGGTAAATTAAATGATGACATGGTCATGCACATTAGCAACATTACCAATGTGATGCACTTTTTAACAGATGGAAAAGGCTCTAAGGGTAACATTATTTCTTTGCGTAAAAGCGAAGTGAATAAAATGTTGGGTAAGGTGGATGAAATGAATGATATGGGTGGAAGCATTAGTGAGCCATTTATCCTGGGTGAAACCATCAAAATTATTGAAGGTCCTTTCAACGACTTTAACGGTGTTATCGAAGAAGTTAACGAAGAGAAGAAAAAACTAAAAGTTACCGTTAAAATCTTTGGACGTTCTACTCCAGTAGAACTCAGCTACATGCAAGTAGAAAAAATTAGCTAATAAAGATTCTAACGTATTGATAATGAATTTTTTAAGGGCTACCCAACGGGTAGCCCTTATTTTTTTGAATTTCGCTTGTTTTTTTGCCATTTAATTGTACCTTTGCTGCCCCAAAAGTTCTTTTTACGAAGAATGATTGACTTTGGGAGTAGGTCCATAATAAATATGGCACTACGCTATAACCAATTAAATCAAAAAAAATGGCTAAAGAAATCACAGGCTACGTAAAGCTGCAGGTTAAAGGCGGTCAAGCCAATCCTGCACCTCCAGTAGGTCCAGCCCTTGGTTCCAAGGGTGTTAACATCATGGAGTTCTGTAAGCAGTTCAATGCTAGAACTCAAGACAAACAAGGAAAAGTTGTTCCTGTTTTAATTACGGTGTACGCAGATAAGTCTTTCGACTTTATCATCAAAACGGCACCAGCCCCAGTTCAATTAATGGAAGCTG
>JBEDIY010000132.1:0-9088 GCA_041173245.1 Bacteroidota bacterium
CAAATTCCTGCCGAAAAAATAATTTGGGAAGCGCCGCAAAAAGCACAGCAACTCTACTTCTTAGAACTCATTGGTTGCAATGTGAATCTAGGCAATATTCCTCCTCATGAGATTATTGCACTTGAAGCTATGCGCGTTGGATTAAGAGGTGATACCTTTGAATTATACTTAAATAAGTAATTAATTTATGAAACGTTATGGACTCATTGGTTATCCCTTAACGCATTCATTGTCCCAGCAATATTTTACCCAAAAATTTATTGAAGAAGGAATTGAGGATTGTGTTTACGAAAGATTTTCAATGCCTTCTATTACTGATTTACACGAAATATTAAATACGCACCAAGATTTGTGTGGCTTTAATATTACCATACCCTATAAAAAAGAGGTGCTTGCTTTTTTAACAGAGCGTTCTAAAGCTGTTGAAGAAGTAGGCGCATGTAATTGTGTTAAAATAGAATCAGGTAAACTCATAGGCTATAACACAGATGTTATTGGTTTTGAAAATTCTTTAATCCCTTTTTTAAAACCAACGCATAATAAAGCATTGGTTTTAGGAACAGGTGGTGCAGCCCTTGCTATTGTCTATGTACTGAAAAAAATTGGGATTGAATTTAGTTATGTATCGCGCACTGCAACGAGCGGACATTTAACGTACAATGATTTAGATGCTTCCGTTATGGCGTCGCATACGCTTATCATTAATACCACACCACTTGGAATGTTTCCAAATATTGAAGCTTGTCCGGCTATTCCTTATGATTTATTAACGCCTGCACATCATTTGTTTGATTTGACCTATAACCCCGCAGTGTCAACCTTTTTAACCAAAGGCAAACAAATGGGTGCTACCATTCAAAACGGCCAACAAATGTTTGTTGAACAGGCTGAACAGTCTTGGCGTATTTGGAACAGTTGATATTATTGAAGCGTCACTGTTTTTTTAAGCCTAATATCTCTAGATGAGCTGCCTATCATAATGGTGAAATCTCCAGGCTCAATAACGGTTTCCATTTTTTCATTGAGCATTTCAAAGTCTTCGGCATGAAGTGTTAACGTAATTGTTTTGGATGCGCCTGGTTGTAAATGAATTCTTTCAAATCCTTTTAATGCTTGAACAGGTCTTGCCACCGACGCTATTTGATCTCTTAGGTATAATTGAGCTACTTCGTCACCAGCACGTTTGCCAGTATTCGTTACAACAAAGGAAACATTAATTTTATCTCCCTTTTTTGCAATCGGTTTTTCAATCGTCAAATTACTGTATTCAAATGTGGTATAGCTAAGTCCATATCCAAAAGGAAATAAGGGAAGACCAGTAAGATTTTCATAATCATCGCCTCGACCCGTTGGTTTATGGTTGTAAACCAGTGGGAGTTGGGCCTCACTTACTGGGAATGTAATAGGGAGCTTTGCGCCTGGGTTGTATTTGCCTGAAAGTACTTCTGCCACTGCATGTCCGCCTTCTTCACCTGGGTACCAAACATCTACAATACTGTTTACTTTGTCTATCCAATTGCCCATGGTAACAGCACTTCCACCTACAATAACAACAATAGTTGGTGTTCCTGTAGCTGCTACTTTTTGAATGAGTTGTTCTTGTTCGCCTGGTAATTGTAAGGAGGCTCTATCTCTAAATTCGCCTTCTTCTAGTCCTACAACTACAACCGCCACTTTTGATTTTTTTGCTGCAGCAACGGCTTCATTAATTTTTTCTTCTACCGTATTTGCAATACCAATATTCCAAATCAATTTGATTGTTGCATTTCCGTTTGGCTCTTTAAATTCTACTCGAATTGGATAACTATTTCCTACTGTAAAATTATAATCAACTAGGTTGGTATGGAAGCTTTGCTTGTCCCAATTGTTAATGATGAGTTGATTGTTGATGTATAATTTATAGCCATCGTTACCTTCGATTCCAATTTTGTAGGTTCCCGTTTGAGGTGCTTTGATATTACCTGTCCATCTTGCACAAAAAAATTCTGGCGTTATTGATGGGTCAGGTGTAGAAATAGTCCAATGAAAATTAATGTTTTTGTCAATTCGCTTTAGTGTAGGATTGTTTCCAAATTCAATGCCATTAAAATATTCTGCAGCAAGTCCTTCAACGTTTTGATTGTTTTGTGTGGTCCATAAATATTTACTTGGTATGATGTTCCAGTTTTTATTTGTTCTACCAGGACCTGCGGCAGTGATAATTTTTTTGGCGCCATATTTTAAAAGCATACCATCTAAGATGCTTACCTTTTTAGTGCCTGGTCCACTATATCCGCCAAGTCTTGCTTCTGTAACATCGGTGCCAATGAGGGCGATGCTTTCCACATCATTTGAAATGGGTAATAATCCGTTTTTGTTTTGTAATAATACAATGGATTCTAGTGCTGCTTGGTATGCGATTTTTTTATGTGCTGTTTCAAAATTTGCTGTTTCTGTAGCTTTGATATCCAGGTAGGGTGTTTCAAATAAGCCTAGTTCAAATTTTGCCCTTAAAACCCTGCTTACTGCATCGTCTAATCTTTCTTGATGGATGGCTCCATTTAAAAAAGGAGGAATAAATAATTTATAATGTTCTTGTGCAGTTTGAAATAACACGTCTAGTCCATTGTTTAAAGCGTTTTTGCCTGCATCTGGGTAATCTTTTGCTGTATAATGTAACACATTGGCGCCGCCTACGGCGCCAGCATCAGATATCACAAATCCATTAAAGCCCCACTCTTTTTTTAATAGATTATTTAACAAATAATCATTGGCAGTTGCTGGACTTCCATTTACAGAATTGTAGGACGTCATAATTGATCTTGCACCTGCTTTTTGAACCGCATCTTTAAATGGGGGGTAGTGGATTTCAGATAAATACCTTTCATTCATGTCAATAGGATAACTATCTCTTCCGCCATCGCCCACATTGGCAACAAAATGTTTTGGTGTAGCAATAATATTTTCGTCTTCTAAAGTTTTCATATACGCAACACCCATTTTGCTACTTAAAAAAGGATCTTCTCCGTAGGTTTCTTCGGTCCGTCCCCATCTAACGTCTGTTGCAATATTTATAACCGGTGATAGAATTTGTCGGATCCCTCTAATTTTTGATTCTTTTGCAATCGCGCCAGCTACTGCCTCCATGGTGCTCGTATTAAATGTAGCGGCAAGTCCAATGCTTTGCGGAAATATCGTAGAGCCCTGTCTTACTAAGCCGTGTAGCGCTTCGTCAAAAGGGAGCATGGGAATACCAAGTCTGGTGCTATCCATAAAAAAACGCTGAATGGCATTTACTTTTTTAGCAAGGCTTACAGCTGTTTCTGTTGCATTGTATTGTAACATTTGTTGTGCACCTTCTGCACCCGCAGACGCGGCACTTACTTGAAATCCAAATAGGCCATCTTTGTATTTATAACCTTCTCCTTGTTTGATATCGCCAGGTATCATAAAAAGTTGCCAAAACTTTTCGGTGGGGGTCATTCTGCCCAAGAGGTCCTTTACTCTTTCATTGATGGGAGCCCTGTTGTTTTTATACAATGGAATCGTTTGCGCAAATGTTGCGGTTGTGGCAACAATCTGTACTAAAAAAACAATCAGAAAGCGAAATGCGTTTTTACGGATGACCCTATTTTTTGTGTTCATATCGAGGCTTGGTATTCGTTTAAAAAGTTAATGAGTTGTTGTACTGCTTTTTTTCTGTGGCTAAATTTATTTTTTTCTGCAATATCCATGTTTGCAAATGTTGTATTGCTGCCTTCTGGAATAAAAACGGGATCATAGCCAAATCCATTTGCTCCATCCATTTCATTTGTTATGTGGCCTTTGCAAATACCTTGAAACTGATATTCTTTTCCACCAATAATAAGTGATACGACTGTTCTAAATTGAGCAGCTCTTGTTGGTTTATCTTTTAGTTCTTGTAATAGTTTATCAATATTGTCTTGCATATTCCTTCCTTCACCAGCATACCTCGCCGACTTTACACCGGGTGCGCCACCAAGTGCATCAACTTCCAGTCCTGTATCTTCGCTAAATACAGCTTTGTTTGTAATGTTATAAATGGTAGAAGATTTTTCGGTGGCATTGGCTTCTAAAGTGTCGTGTGGTTCTGGAATATCAATGTCAATGCCAGCCTCTTGCAAAGTTAAAATTTGAAGATTTTTATGGCTGAGGTGTTTTATTTCCTCAACCTTATTTTTATTATTGGTTGCAAAAATAATTTTCATGAACTACTGGATGTTAAATGTTTTTTTAAGTGCATTCCAAAGTTTGCCTTTTTCTAATTTTGCTGCGTCCGTTTTTTCGAGCATTGACTGTAATGGTGCAGAAAAAAGAAGGGTGCAGTTATCGTATTGTTGCACTTGGTATTGAGGCACTTCAAAAGGTAGCGCTATAGCTGCCGCACTGATATCGAATAAAATAATAGTAGACGGGTTTAATGCTGTTTTTATTTGCGTGTATTGTACAGGTTGATGAACGGTATTAACAATGGCAACATCGCCCATGTTTAGCTTGCATGCTGCTAGTATGGCCGTCAAAAATTGCAAAGATTCATCTGCTACGTGAACAGCTGTGGTGTCTTGTAGTAAAATGGTTACCTTTTTTTTGTTGTCGCCTAGATAGCTGATGGGCTTTTGTATTTGCTGTGGTGCAGCGCCTTTTTGGTGATCAATTAAAACAAGCTCATTTTTGTATAAAGAGGCAATAACAAAGGGTGGAAGCAAATTATTTTCAGAATTCATGGCTATTTTACAATATTAACGATTGTTAGTTTTCTTTTTTTTTGTTTCTTTGCACCAAATATAAAACTATGGCAGCAGCACTTGACGTAAAGATTGAAAAAGTTCAGCACAGTCGGTTAGCTAATACGACGCTAGAAAATATTCCTTTTGGCCGTGTTTTTACCGACCATATGTTTGAGGCAGACTGTATTGATGGTGTTTGGACCAATGTGGTGATTAGACCCTATCAGCCGCTGCAATTTGATCCTTCTTTGGCTGCGCTCCATTATGGGCAGTCTATTTTTGAAGGTGTTAAAGCCTATAAAAGTGATGCGGGTGAGGTAAATATTTTTAGACCTCAAGATAACTTTAGAAGATTTAATATTTCTGCAGCACGTATGTGTATGCCTGAAGTTCCGGAAGCTATATTTATGGAGGGTATGCGTTTACTCATTGATATGGATAGAGATTGGATTCCTGCCCTTGCGGATCATTCTTTATATATCAGACCTTTTATGTTCGCTACCGATCCGGTTATTGGTGTCAAACCTTCGGACAATTATAAGTTCATGATTTTATTGAGTCCTACTGGGCCTTATTATAGCACACCCATGAAAATTTATGTAGAAGAAACATATACGAGAGCTGCTCCGGGTGGTGTTGGTTTTGCAAAAAATGCAGGTAATTATGCGGCAAGTATGTTACCTACACAAAAAGCAAAAGAAGCTGGGTATGATCAAGTGTTATGGACCGATGCTTTTGAACACAAATATTTGCAAGAGGTAGGTACTATGAATGTGTTTTTTGTAGTTGGAAATAAAGTGCTAACCCCAGCATTAACAGAAGGTACCATTTTAGAAGGTGTTACTAGAGATAGTTCGATCACCGTTTTAAAAGAAATGGGCATGGATGTACAAGAAGTGAAAATCACGATTGATGAACTCATTGCTTTACAAAAGCAAGGTGAATTACATGAAGTGTTTGGCACGGGTACTGCTGCAACCATCTCAAAAATTAAAGAGCTTCGTTATAAAGATTATAGCATGCATTTTGATACAGATAAGGCGGGTGTAGCCAAAGAATTAAAAGATAGGTTAACTGCTATCAGGTATGCGACTGCACCAGATACCCACCACTGGTTGTTTAAAGTTTAATGAACTGTTTGAGTAAATAGTTTTTCCCTGCTTTAATTACGGCAACATAAGTGCCTGCTTTTAATTGCCGTACATCTATACTTGCAAATCCGTTTTTGCTAGCGGCAAATATTTTGTTTTGTAATAAGGTTCCGTCTATATGATGGATGGATATTTGGTATGCCAGCGGCTCTCTAAATGAAAAGCGAATACCCAGTTGATCATGCACAGGATTGGGTGTAACAACTGCTATAATGGGATCTTCTTGTCTTGGGGGTGGAGGAGGTCCGGTAATTTCAAAGCGGCGTTCTCCAGCCGTAGTGGTATCTGTACTAATTTCAAAAGCATAACTGCTATCCTCCATTATTTTTTGATACTTGTTTAATAATTTGTCATGTAGGTAGGCTACCAAACTATTTTCTACTAGATAGGCACTGCAAACCAATTTGTATTTTCCGGTTTTATTACTTTTAATACCAAGCGGAATGAAAAGGTTATTGGTAAAGGGTCTTGCGTCTATGCAAAGCGCTACACTATCTCTAGAAATTGAATATAGTGATGTTTGATTTTCATTTATTTTTTCCGCGTCCCATTTTTCAAATCGGCTACTAGCACTATCAATGCCCATTATTTCAAGCCTGTCCAATAGATTGTTTTCCTGCATGAGTTGAAGACTTATATGCGCGTATTCTTTTTTGTAACGGGTGGTATCTGGCGCTTCGTCATGATTTACTTTGGTGCGTTCTTCATAGAATAAATAACCTGCAGCGCCCGCATTATTTTTAATAATATAGCCCTCTAGCTTTTGTATAATATTTGGAAATCTAAATGGTCTAGCGGTATAATTACCGGTTGCGCCAAGGCCTGCATCCCAATACCAATAGTGCTTTCCAATGTTAGTACTACTTGTAATTTTACGCATGTCAATGGCAGCGGGGTATGGGTTGCCGGTTAAGTAATAACGCGTTGATGGGTGTTCAGTAAAGTTAATTTCGAGGGGTCCATGTTGTGGTATTCCATGTATAGATATATCTAACCATGAATTGTGTTTTTTAGTTTCAATAAATGGAGTTTCGTTTTTAAAACTAGAATCATTGGGATAAAGCCAAATTTTAATGGCTCGGTTTTGTTCCCAAAAACCAGAGTCTGTTTTTATAAAGGGAATGAAAGATAATTGCGTATTAGTAGTACTATCTAAAAAATAGGCAGATGGGATTTCGTGTTCAGCACTGTCAAATCCACTGCTACTGCCACCTTTGCCCGTAATACGTAAGCTCTTATTAAAGTTTACTAAGCTAGGCTGGTTTAAAAAAGGGGGTGATAATAATTTGGTTTGACCTTCCTGTAAATTATATTTTTTATGTACGGTAGCTGTTCCAATAATTCCTGTGTTATTTCCTGAACTATTTATTTGTGCAGCTGATAAAAGTGTTAGGTGCTGGGTTTGTAAGCTGCCATTAAATAGGGTTAGGTTGTTTGAAATATTTATTGAGTCTAAAAATTGCACTTTATTTTTTACATCTATTTGTAGGGCATAAATGAGTTTATTTTTGAAAATATTGGGTTTGATAATGGTGCTGTCACTTTCTATGTATATACTACCATTTGCAGCATCGATGGTACCACTGCCCAACAGGGCTTTAGGCCAATGTAATAGCCCATTTACAACAATGTATGCACTAGAGTCGAGTGTTATGGTATTGGCAAAAATGGTTTGATTTGGGAACGCGTTACTAATAATAATTTGACCATCTTGTTGCAGGATCACATGGGTGCTGCTATCAGGGATAAGTCCGCCACACCAATTGCTGCCTACTTGCCATAGCGCATCATTTGCGCCAATCCATAGTCCATTATTTTTTACATCAACGCTAATGGTATTACTTGTGTCGATGCATGAAAAACGAGTTACTATTCTTTTAAATAATGAACTGCTATGTAGTGTGCCTGCTTGATAATTGTATTGATTGCTAATGCCAGTAACTGGTTTAAATTTAGCTAGGCTATCTTCTTTGTAAATCCATTGGTAGCTTGTGTTTTGGAGGTTACTGCCAATAAATAATGTGGGCGCAAAACCGCTGCAAATAATTTGATCTCCTGTAATCTTATTGTTTACAACCTCACTATCTAATTGAAACATTATTTTTTTAAAGGAGCTGTTCAAGCCATCCGATATTTCTATGATGGCACTATCAATTCCTGTGTAGGTACCAGACGGGATAAAAACAAAGCTTCTAGGAAAAGCACTATCGCCTACCGTTTTCTTCGAAAACGGTAGGCCTAAAATTTCCCCCTGCGTAGGAGCCAATTTTAATTTCCAATAAATAGTTTCGCTGCTATCTGTTTGAATCACACCCAGCTGTTCGGGAAGTACAGTTACTGGTAGCTTACAGCTATTTAGGCGAAGTATATTTGTGTCTATAAATGCAGGTGGGGCGGCGTCAATTTTTATTAGTAAAAAACGGGTATTGGTTGTAATGATTCCATTACAAATATTGAGCGCAGCATCTCTAATGGCGCCCTGGTTACTATTAATTTGAGGATATATGTTGAGGCCATTTTTTACTAGGTCGCCTTTTTCAATGATGTATGAAAAATACCACTCGTTGGTCCCCGATCCTTTGGTGTAACTCATGTTTTTTACACTGTCCGAAATGGTAACAACTATGTAAGGATTAAATGTACCGCTGTTTAAAAAACAAGGTTCCGAAAATATTATTTTTGCAGTAAGCGTGTCGCCGGTGGTATATGTTTTTGGTGGTGGTGGTATCAGTGCAAACACAGTAGGGGCCGTATTATCAGGCAGGGTAAGCGCTTTGCCATATAATTGCTGTAGCGCCATACCATCATCATTTCCTACTTCGTCTTTGTCTTGCCATTTTAAAATAAGTTGCTCGCCTGGCCGCCAATTTAAATTAAAAAGTGTGTCTTTTTTTCTTTGCTGATTGGTGTTTAAAAGTCCATTGATTGCCGCAGTTCCTGTACTTGTTTGTACCGATGTAAAATGGAGTGTCGTATTTTTTTTTGTGAGGGTATCTAATACATGATTTGTTGCAGAAGTGTGATAAGAAAAAGTCCATTCGCCCACTTTACCACTGCCTCCTTTACGCCACTGAGCGGCTGTAAATTCTATTTCAAATTGTTCAATTACACTGTTTGTAGCATTGGTAAAACTGATGCCAAAAATATAGCTACCTGCACTGCTTGCAAGGCTGCCAAGGCCTCTGATAGGGCCATTATTAGCGCCATAGC